>CANIXE010000211.1 GCA_947470885.1 Planctomycetota bacterium | reverse complement strand
GCCCGGCGCGAAGCGCCGGGGCTGGGCCGGGACGCAAGCCCCGCTGAGCAGCGCAGGCACCAGACGCCGAAGGCGGCTGCCCGGCGCGAAGCGCCGGGGCTGGGCCGGGACGCAAGCCCCGCTGAGCAGCGCAGGCACCAGACGCCGAAGGCGGCTGCCCGGCGCGAAGCGCCGGGGCTGGGCCGGGACGCAAGCCCCGTTCAGAGGCGCATGCGCCGAAATCTCAGCCAAGCCAGTGAAAGCAGAAACCCAAGCGCTCCCAAGGCCAACGGAAGCGGATGCGCCCCCGCCGTGATCAACACCCGGGTCAAGATCCCCACCCCAGCCAACGGCAACGCCGCCCACAACAACGTCTGCACCGTCGCCGCTGCCAGACGACTGCGATCCGCCCAGCGGATGAACCGGGGCAGGGCGAACCACAGGCACAACAAAGGCAGCAGCGCGGCCCCAATCCGGCCGGCGGTGATCTGGGTGAAACGCGGGCTCCCCGAGCGCCACAGTTCATCACTGGTCCGGGCGTTATCGGGACGCAGGGCCTCGGACAGGGCCTCGGGCTCCTGGTCCAGGCTCAGCCCCACCTGGCTGGGCGTCGCCCGGTCCAGGTGGGTCAGGCGATCGCCCTCGCTCAAATCAATGTTGACCAGATACCAAGAACCATCCTTCCATTCCAAGGCGTCCGCCATCAGCATCCGTTTGGAAGTCCGATCATCCCTGAAGCCCACGATGGCATTGTAAACGCCGGCCGAAGGCAGGGAAAAACCTGCACTCCATAACACCGGACCTGAGCGCCAGCCGACGGGACGGGCCCGTTCCTGGTTTAGCTTGGCCTTGCCCGCCATCGCCGCCTGGACCCGTTCCACCACCGGCACCAGGCGGGGCACCACCTGATCCCCCAGGACATAACCCGCCAGTCCGGTGGCGAAGGCGACGATGGTGAACATCCGGAACACCCGGGCCGGAGCGATGCCCGCGGCGCCCAGGGCCACCAGGGTGCCTTGGCGGAGCATGGGCAGGGCGGTGAGCATGGCCGCCGCCAACGTGGACATCGGCAGCCAAGTCTGAAGGAACTCCGGCAGGCGGCAGGCGATGTAGACGAAGAACAGCCACCACTGGGAAGACCCGAGGACCCTGGCAAAATCCCCCAGGTTGGCGATGAAATCCCCCAGGATCATCAGCCCGGTACCGATGGTCAGGACGGTCAGCCAACGGCCGATGGCCAGGGACAACACATGGCGGTCGAGGGTCTTCATCCCGGCCCCTTCCGGCGCAGGCGTCGCCAGAGCCGGGCCAGGGCAGCACCGGGGGCGGCGAAGGCCTCCCGGGCACTCT
Source organism: Planctomycetota bacterium (assembly GCA_947470885.1). Classification (GTDB taxonomy): domain Bacteria; phylum Planctomycetota; class UBA11346; order UBA11346; family UBA11346; genus CAIUVD01. The sequence goes on along the minus strand of CANIXE010000211.1, from coordinate 3,494 downwards.
GGGGCCGATGGAGCATCCACCAGCCGGTGATCGCCAGGATCACCCCGGGGATCCACAGCAGGAAGCCGGGATCATGCATGTGCCGGTCGGGATCGGCCTTCACGTAGCCCACAGCGGGATAGATGCCCAAGGTCACAGTCAGCATCACCAGGCCGACAGCGACCAGGCTCTCCGCCCCGGCCAGGACCATCGCCAGACCGGCGGCGAACAGGGCGAAGATCGCCGTCGCCACTGGCATCCACAGGCGCAAATGCAGGGTTAGTCGGGCATTGTTGAACCTGGATTGGTCGGGGCCCGTCTGGGGAGCGGTGCGCAGCTCTTCCAGCACCTGGGGCGTGGACATCGTATCCGGCTCGCTGGATTTCACCGCATCCGAGGGTTCCGGGCAGGCCCAATGGGCCGCCTCGCCGGTAACCAGCCGGCCATCCCGGGTGCGGCTGATCATCCGCACATCGTTGAACGAAAACTCGATGCCCTTGGGGGTCAGACCCCAGGTGGCCCGGGGAGCAAATACCGCCAAATCCTCGTTGGCGGCGATCCGACGGACGCGCACATCCAACAATTCCCGACCTTCCACATGGCTGGCCCAGGCGGTGATCCCGTCACGGTCCCAAATGGGTTCCAGATTGGCCACCCGTTGGGCAATGGTGGCTTGCAACAGATTCGACATCAACGAACGCATCGTCCCCAGGCCCAGGGGCATCACCAAATGCCAAAGCACCAGGGTGGCCAGGGCGATGGCGACGACGAAGGGCCAGAGGCGGAGGGCAATCCGCGCCGGGTTGATCCCCGCCGCCGCCAGGGCCTGCAATTCACCATCCCGGTTCATCTGGGACAGGGCAACGAGAACCGCGGTGGCCACCGCCATGGGCAAAGCCATGGGCAGGGCAATGAGCACCATTGCCACCAGGGCCGGGCCGAGGACCTCCGGGGGTACGCCCCGGGCGATCAGGGCGGTGACCTGGCCACCGACGATCACCGTGAGGAAAATCCCCAACAGCAACAGGAACCGCCCCGCCACCCGACCCAGAACATAGCGGGTGAGGGTTTTCACAGGAGCGGAGCCGAGGTGGTCACCGGAAAGGCCCGGCCGGGGAACTGGCGCATCCGCCAACGGCGGAGGGGTAGGGCGGACATCACTCCCGGAGTTGCCTCGGCCAGGGTTTTGTTCGGACCTGCCTCCCGCAACCGCGGCAATAGATGTTCCAATACACCATGGAAAATACCGCCCTCCACCTCGGCATGGAGGGTGGCGATGCGCAGGACATCCTGACCAGCAAGAACCTCCCGGGCCAAAGCCTGCCCCAGGGCCTCATCACCGGCAATGCCCCGGGGCAACAATTCTTCGAGGCAGGCGCCGGTGCCGGGGAACTGGGCCAAGCGGCGTTCCCCGTGGCGGGTCAGCAGTCGACACGCAGGACCACCCCGGAGGTCGCTGGCGTATTGGAACGGATAGCCGTCTTGGATGGCCAAGGAATTCTCCGTGGTCATCCATGCGGGCGCGCCGACGCCCACTGGATCATGGCCAGTAAGACGATGAAAGGCGTCACAGGCCCGATCATAGTGGGCGCGGATCCTATGGGCTTTGAATCGGGGCAATTCATCCTGCCAGCTCCGATGATCCCAGGCATGCACGGCGGCCTCATGACCTTCGGCCTCCAGGCGTTTGACCACGTCGGGGAACGCCGTGGCAATGGGCCGAGCAGGCAAAACGGTGCCGGAGAGGATCGTCCGCCAGCCATACAACGACGGTGCTCCGGTACCCACCATCTTCAGCAGAAACCTGGGATTAGTCAGCACCTGGATCATCGCCTTGCCACTACGATCCGGGCCGAGGGAGAGGAAGAACGTGGCCCGCATCCGATGACGCTTCAGGGCATCCAGCAGCCGGGGCACACCATACCCCATGCCATCATGGGTATCGACATCGATTTTCAGGCATATGGGGGTGGACACGGGATGATTCGGCAGGGCAAAAGGAGACGAGGGGGACGAAATGATCTCGCCAGGGGACCAAGGTGAAGCGTCAGCCTGCCGGACAGATCGGATACCAGTCCCTGATCCGCCGACTTCAACCAACATACCTGCCATGCCCCGATTTGACCATCAGAGAAAGTCCATGTGCCATTCAATTGGCCCAGTGATCCCAATGCAATCACGGCAATTCGATTCGTTGAAATTTTCCCCGCTTCGTTCAATCATTCGGGACTCGTTTGGGAATCATCCGAAAATCAATAAGGCTATTGAATTATTCAAATGACATTGAATGATAACGTATCGATTCCAACCAGGACCCATCCCAAGGATAAATCCCATGAACGACGACGTCATCAACACTCCCGCCGCGACCGAAGCCCCCGCTGAGTCGGCAAATCGTTTCACCCGGGCCGAATTAGAGGCGATGCATGGCCGGCCCGGTCGCAAGCCCGCCGAATATTACGAATTGTATCCCCGGGACAGCGCCGCGCCCAAGGCCCCCAAAGCACCTAAGGCTCCTAAAGCAGCCAAGGCCCCCAAAGCGCCCAAGGAACCGAAGGCCAAAAAGCCCGGCCGTCCCGCCAAGGTCAAAGCGGAAAAGATTTCCAAGGTCAAAGCGCCCAAAATCGTCAAGCTCGACCTCCCCAAGGCCACCCGTGGCCGCAAACCCAAGGTGGCTCCTGGCGGTCTCGTTGAAAAAGCCAAGGCCCTGATCGTTGAATTGAATGCCGTCCTCAATGATCCCATTTTCACTTCCTACCTGGAAGCTTCGGACCACGACCGCCGGGTAATCAGCGCCGCCCTGAAAGCCACCAAGGCCTGATTGGCCAAGCTTGCCTGAAGCGCCCCTGCATAGCAGATCAGTTCCATCGCTGGCGTTGCCAACTGGAATCGGAACTACTTGCAGAGGCGCTCCACTGAGCTTCCAAAATCACGCTTCTGGCGCTGAGAAGGCTAGTTGATTCCGGAGTATTCTGGATGTTACAACGCACCTAAACCAGACGGCCTATTTCGACGGTCTACCTCCGGTGGGCCGCGAAAAAAGGAAGCATGAAACCAAACAAATCACCCCAGGGCAATTCCCTGGGGTGATTTGTTTAACCCTTGATGCCAGTCGTCCTCCGATCAATTAGGACAAGGACTTACCCCGAACGACGCCAGTGAAATTTGGCTGTTCAACTATCGAATTATCCCAAATGCCGCATTAGATTTTTCACGCGGAGGCGCGGAGGCGCGGAGAACACCGTTTTTTCGCGCTTAACCGATGTCATCGACGGATCACCCTCCTGGTGAACGTCGATTTCTAGTCCAACCTCTTGCCTTCTCCGCGTCTCCGCGTCTCCGCGTGAATTCATCGCCGGATTTAGGATCAATTGCCAGCGGGCAAACGACTCCAGAGCCATAATTCGATAGTTGAACAGCCAAATTTCACTGGCGTCGTTCGGGGTAAGTCCTTGTCCTAATTGATCGGAGGACGATTGGCTTCAAGGGTTAAACAAATCACCCCAGGGAATTGC
>CANIXE010000210.1 GCA_947470885.1 Planctomycetota bacterium | reverse complement strand
TGAAAATGCCCCTGTTCGCCTGGGCGACCTTCTTCACCTCCATCATCATGCTCCTGGGCACTCCGGTGCTGGCCGCGGCGGTCACCATGGTCCTCATGGACCGGAACTTCGGCACCAGTTTCTGTATCGCCTCGATGGGCGGTGATCCGGTACTGTACCAGCATATCTTCTGGACCTACAGCCACCCGGCGGTGTACATCATGATCCTGCCGGCGTTCGGGGCGATCAGTCACATCATCGCCGCGTTCTCTAGTAAGCGAGTGTTCGGCTACAGCGGTATGGTCATCGCCATCGGGAGCATCACCGGCCTCGGATTCATGGTCTGGGCCCACCACATGTTTTCGGTGGGCATGCCCACCTATCTCCAGGCCTACTTCATGTACGCGAGCCTGCTGATTGGCGTACCCACGGGCATCAAGGTATTTAGCTGGCTGGCGACCATGTGGGGGGGCAATATCCGCTTTACCACCCCGATGATGTATGCCATCGGCTTCATTGCCCTGTTCACCATGGGTGGTTTCGGTGGTCTAATGCTGGCCATGACCCCCACCGACATCAGCCTGCATGACACGTACTTTGTGGTCGGCCACTTCCACATGGTGTTGGTGGGCGGTTCGACCATGGCCCTGTTCGCCATGACTTATTTCTGGTGGCCGAAAATGACCGGTCGGATGCTGGGTGAGACCTGGGGCAAGATCGGTTTCTGGTTGATGTTCATCGGCGTGTTCGTCACGTTCTTCGCCATGCACTTCAGCGGGGCCGCGGGCATGGCCCGGCGGGTGCCGGTGTATTTCGCCGACTTTAAGCTGACCAACTTTTTCACCACAATCGGCTACGTGTTCACCGCCGTTTCCTCGCTGATCCTGTTCTGCCAGGTGGTGGCCAGTTACTTCCGCAAGCCGGACTGCGATGGTGATCCCTGGAAGATCAATGAGCTCCAGCAGGGCTTTGAGTGGGCCACCTCCAGCCCGCCCCCGGTCTACAATTTCGAAGTCGTCCCGCCCATCCCGGTGATCGACCAGACCGAATCCCACGACGCCCATTGAATACCCCGGACCGCACTCCGGTGCGGTCCTCCCCCTCCGTTCCTTGATCACATCATGACCACCCCTGACCGCAGCCATCGAGTCCTGGCCGCCTGGTTGGGGGCGCTCTTTTTCCTCCTGTTCTGCCTGAACACGGCGGGGGGCTGGGTGCGCCTGTCCGGTTCCGGCGTGGCGATTCCCGATTGGCCGATCATCCATCTGGATGATCACAGCACTGTCTTGCCCCCCATCACCGAACCTCAGTGGGATGCGGCGGAGCGGAGCTTCCAGGCCCATCAGGCCAAGCTGCGGGAGCGGGTCGCCCGGGGTGAATTGAACCAGGGCAATCTGGGCCGGACCCCCCGGGACCGGGGGGAGTTCCAGGGCATATTCCTCACCGAGTGGAGCCATCGCCTGCTGGCGGCGATCACCGGCCTAGTGGCCATCGTTCTTCTGATCCGCATCCTCCGGGACCCATGGCTGCGTGCCCGGATCGGTGGTCCTTACGGTCTGGCCTGCGGATTGATCGTGCTCCAGGCGGTGATCGGCGGGATGCTGGTGGATCAGGGCACCAACACCCATTGGTTGTTTCTTCATCAGGGTAATGCTGGGATGATCATGTCGTCATTGCTGTGGGCTTTGTTGCGCCTGGTATCCGGCGGGGTTTCAATCCTCCAGCCCGGCCGGCTTTGGTCCCGGCGACTGATTGCCTTGGCGGTTTGCGGGACCTGGTTGGAACTGGTATTCGGCGCCTTGGTGGCCGGCAGCCGGATCCACGACCATGGCTCAATCTCCCTGCCATTGACCATCCTCCCGGAATTGTGGGAGGGCCATCGCGGTTTAGCCTGGAACCTCCTGGACAACCACTGGCTGCACCAGTGGCTCCACCGCTGGACGGCCTGGTCCTTGGGCCTGGTGATCATCGGGGCCGCCCTGGCGACCCTCCGATCGCTGGCAGGGGAACGGCAGCGCCTGGCTCTCCAGGTCGCCGGAACCTTTCTGGGCGTGCAACTCCTCCTGGGCCTTTCCAGCGCCGCCATCGGCCTCCACCCCGGTGTTGCCCTGGCCCACCAGGTGATGGGTATGTGCCTGCTGATGGCCCTGGTCATGGCCTGGTTTGACGCCCGTTATGAACCGGATGCGGCACCGGTCACGACCGTCTTGGAACCCACATGAAGAACGTCCTTGGCTTTCTCTTTGACCTGCTGGTGCTCACGAAGTATCGGATCACCGGAGTGGCGATTTTCACCGGCTACACCGCGATCGCCGTCGAGGGGCATTACGCCACGGACCTGGGGCACATCTGGCCCTGCCTGGTGGCCCTGTTCCTCACCGGCGGTTCCGCGAACACCCTGAATCAGGTGTTCGAGCTGGAAAAGGATGCGGTGATGAACCGCACCAAGTCCCGGCGACCTCTGCCTGCGGGCCGAATTTCCACCCGCCAGGCCGTGTGGTTTGCCGTCGTTCAGTTCATCGCCGCCATCGCCCTGCTGGTCCTGGCCTATCCCGGTCGGGAAGGTTGGTTGGCAGCTCTCTTGGTGATCTTCACCATCGTCTACTACAGCTTCTTCTACACCCTGTACCTCAAGCCGAAGCACTGGACCAACATCATTATTGGTGGCGTCCCCGGGGCGATGGGGCCGTTGATCGCTTGGGCGGCGATGGCCGGTGAACTGGCCTGGGAACCAGTGGCGATGTTTTCCCTGATCTTCCTGTGGACGCCGCCCCATGTCTGGGCCCTGGCGATCAAGCTGAAGGACGACTATGCCCGGGCCGGCATCCCCATGTTGCCGGTGGTGAAGGGGGTGGATGAGACCACCCGGCAGATTTTCATCTACACCGTCATTATGTTCGTGGGCTCCTTGGCATTGCCCCTGGCCACCGCCCATGGCTCGTGGTGGGAATCCTGTCCGGTCTACTTGTCCTTGGCGGCGGTCCTTGGAGTGGTGTTCCTGGTCTGGGCCTGGCTGTTGTGGGTGCGCCGGCCGATGATGCCCACCATGCCCCTGTTCCGTTACAGCATCCTCTACATTTCGGCGCTGTTCTTGGCGATGATCATTGACGCCGCCTATTTGCGGAGGGGGGCTTGAGCCAGCCAGTCCATCCCAGCCATGCCCTGGATGCGGGGGTGGTGGCCAGCAACCGCCGGTTGCTGCGGATCCTGGTGGGTGCGGCGGTGGCCATCGGCCTGATTTCGCTGTTCGGGTTCACCACCCTGTATTCCCTGTGGTGCAAGGCCACAGGCACGTCCATGCGCCCCAATCTGCCGGGAGTTGCCAATGGGGCACCGGTGGCCACGGGGCGGTTCGTCGACGCCTATTTCGAAGGTCGGATCTTTGACGATTTGCCGGTGCGCTTTTCGGCGGATGTGCCCCTCCAGCGCATCGAAGTCGGCCGGGAGACCATCAACACCTACCACTTCCAAAACCTCTCGGACCGTACCATCCGTATCCGCCCGATCCATCAGGTGAGTCCCATCAATGCCACCCGGACCTTCGGGATGCGCCTCTGTTTCTGCTTCCAGGACCAAGTCATCGGCCCCCATGAGACCAAGGACTTTCCGGTGGCGTATACGTTCAGCGCCGACCTGGATCCCCGGATCAACACTGTGACCCTCTGCTATTCCGTGTTCAACATCGCCGAGGGCATCCCGCCATCGGCGGAAATGAAGCGGATCGAGGCTGAGGTGAAGGCTGCGGCCATGGCCGAAGACGCTGACGCCCCAGTGAAACCCATGCCCGGAGCCAAGCCATGAGCGATGATCCTGTTCCCGCCGAGATGCGTCGGCGCAACCTCATCCTCGGCCTGGGCATCGGCGCCTTCTGTCTTGCCCAGGTGGTGTTCTACATGATCTTTTTCCGAACGAACGGCTTGCCCAAGGACCCCAAGGTCTGGCAAGAGCAACAGGCCCGGCAATCCGCCGCCCAAGGTACCCCATGAGCGACCAGCATTCCTCCGCCCCCGCCGCCGTCCCGGCGGGCCATGACGATCCGATGAGCCACGTTCCGCCGGGGAGCCTGTGGCCCTTCCTGGTCTGCCTGGGCCTGATTGTCCTGCCTTTCGGCGTCTTGTCCTATATTGGTGGCTTGAAGAGTTCCAACCTGGGTCCGCTGTCCGATCCCCGGGTCGGCCTGGCAATGATCGTCGGCGGCGTCGGCATCTTCTTTTTCTGCCTGATGGGCTGGGCTAGCCAGATCATCCGGGAGAAGATCATCGCCCATGACCCGGTGCAGCAGCAGAAGGATCTGCAGATGTTCGTTCTGCTGTTCCTGTGCAGCGAGGCCACGGCGTTCAGCGCGATCTTCGGCTACTTCTACCACCGTCAGATTTCCGATGTCACCTTTGGCCCGCCCCATGGCATGCACTTCGGTGGACCGCTGGTCGCCTACGCCACTTTCCTGCTGCTGTCGTCGTCCATCACCTGTGAAATCGCCCATCATTTCCTGGAGGCCGGCAAGGTCGCCCTGACCAAGATCTTCCTGGTGTTCACCCTGGTCCTCGGCGGGCTGTTCCTGGGCATGACCGGGTATGAATGGGGCGAACTCATGCAGCGGGGCTTCACCCCCTACGGCCTGGGAGAGAACCATTCCTCTGCGTTCGCGGCGATCTTCTACACCGGCACCGGCTTCCATGCGGTCCACGTGACCACCGGCCTGGTGATGCTATTCCTGGTGCTCCTGCGCCTGGAAGCTGGGCATTTCCAGCAGAAGCGGACCTTCGCCATGGCCGCCGCCAGCTGGTACTGGCACTTCGTGGACGTGGTCTGGGTTCTTTTGTTCATCACCGTTTACGTGGTAGCC
>CANIXE010000209.1 GCA_947470885.1 Planctomycetota bacterium | reverse complement strand
GCACCCCGACCATCGACGTGGCGACCATGCTCAAACGCAAGGACAAGGTGGTGTCGTCCCTCACCGACGGCATCGCCTACTTGATGAAGAAGAACAAGATCGACGTCTTGGCGGGCCGGGGCGAGCTCCTGGGACCCGGCAAAGTGGCGGTACACGCCGCCGACGACACCAAGGTCGAACACGACGCCAAAAACATCATTCTGGCCATGGGCAGCGTCCCCATCGAACTGCCGTTCCTGAAATTCGACGGCGTGAACATCGTCTCCAGCGACCAGGCCATTTCGTTCCCCAAGGTCCCTGAGCACCTCATCGTCGTCGGCGGCGGGGTCATCGGCCTGGAACTGGGCAGCGTCTGGGCCCGCCTGGGGGCGAAAGTCACTGTCGTCGAATTCCTGCCCCAGATCTGCCCCTTCCTGGATGCCGACGTGGCCAAGGAGCTGCAGAAGGTCCTGACCAAGCAGGGCCTCACGTTCAGCCTGGAAACCAAAGTCACCGGCGCCCGCCAGGCCGACGGCAAGGTCACCCTGACCGCCACCGGCAAGGACGGCCAGAGCGTAGAATTCACCGGCGACAAGGTGCTGATCGCCGTGGGTCGCCGGCCCTGCACGGAAAACAGCGGCCTGGAAGCCGCCGGCGTGGTCCTCACCGACAAGAAGCGGGTGAAGACCGACCACGACTTCAAGACCAACCTCCCCGGCGTCTACGCCATCGGCGACCTCATCGACGGCCCGATGCTGGCCCACAAGGCCGAAGAAGAAGGCGTCACCCTGGCGGAGGTCCTGGCCGGCCAGAAGAACGTCCTTGATCACCACCTGATCCCCAGCGTCGTCTACACTTGGCCGGAAGTGGCCTCCATCGGCCTGACCGAGGCGGACGCCACCAAGCAGGGCCTCAAGGTCAAGGTCGGCCGCTTCGCCTTCGCCGGCAACGGCCGGGCCAAGGCCGCCGGCGAAGGCGACGGATTCGTCAAAATCATCGCCGATGCGGTCACCGACAAGGTCCTGGGCGGCGCGATCATCGGCCCCCGGGCCAGCGACCTCCTGGGCGAGATCACCACCACGATGGTCTACGGCGGCTCCAGCGAGGACATCGCCCGGACCTGCCACAGCCATCCGACCTTCAGCGAAGCGGTGAAGGAAGCGGCGTTGGACACCCTGGGACGCGTCCTGCACGCGTGAAGGTCCGTTGATTCTCCCCCGGTTTCGAGACCTCGGGGTTAGCGCATCAGCACAATGGTAACTTTTGAGTTTCCAAAATAGGCGAGGTACTCATGAGCCCGTTGAAAAACGGTTACCCTCGAACGAAGAGCGTTGGCCAGCTTCTATGCTCAGGACATCGCTCAGGCTGAAGACGACGCAAGGCGAGGAATCCAAACAGTCAAATAAAGCCATCACCCATACGGGGATTCATCCTAAATGCCGCATGAAATTTTTCACGCGGAGACGCGGAGAACACCGTTCCTTCGCGCTGAACCAACGTCATCGACGGATCACCCACCTGATGAACGTCGATTTCTGGTTCAACCTCTTGTCTTCTCCTCGCCTCCGCGGCTCCGCGTGAATCCATGGCCGCATATAGGTTCATAGCAGGGGCTGAGATTTTATGTACCGGGTGACAATACCGGCAACTTTGGAAATAGCGCTGAAAAATCACGGCCATTCCGAGTAATAATTCCATTTCTTCGTTGGGCAAATGCGCCAATGAGAACATCGGCGATGGGTCGACGTGGCGTTCCCGTGGCGCGACGCTCCGCAATGATGCGCTGCCATGCGACGCGACCGATTTCGGCATCCTCGGCCGTGAATGGTTCGCTGGCATCGATGTCGTAATCCAGCAGGAAATCCCGTAATTTCCCGGGATCCGGGAAGGTGGGTCCGAGTTCAATCAGGGTCACCGGGCAAATAACCCGGGTGCCAGCTTTGCTCAACGATGTCTCGGCATCGGTGGCTTGTTGGTCAGTCCCGCAGACGAGATCGAGGAGGACGCAGGTGTCAACGACCCAGGCTGTCATAGGCCCAACTCACGCTTCGTCTCGGCATCGGCCTCGCGCATTTCCGCGAGGATGTCATCGCTCGTGCGGTCGCCTTGGGTGGTGCGGGCGTATGCCCGCCATTGTGCACGTCGGGCCGTGGCTTCTTGGCGCACGACGTGGACTTGAAGATCACCGTCGGGCAAGACCCGCCAGGAAAAGCGTTGACCGGGCTGAAGCGCAAGACGTTCCCGAACCCATGCAGGCACCTGAATTTGTCCACGGTCAGTTAACATGGTAACGTCGGAGGTAACTGGCATGTAGATAATCTATAAGTCTAAATTTTTTACGCAAGTAACCATATCGAACTACACGTTAAAGACAAATTCTAACATGTAGAGACTATCTGCACCTGGCGCTGTGACCAAGCTTACAGTTGGGGACGTAAACATGGGTGTGGTAGGGACGGCCCTTGCGGGCCGCCCCCCACTCAGATCCGTGCGTGCATCATTACCGCATGCGGCTCCCACCTCGGGTAATGGCGTGGAATTCACGCTCGCATTCTTCTGCGTCATAGCAGATATCGGGCACAGAGTCCCGCTGCCGAGCATGGAACACGATTCCTCTGGCTTCAGGCCTTCCCTCCCCGTTCTCGGCGACTGCCTTCGACGGTTCGTTGGTACTACGCCCTCATCCGACTTCCCGGCAGCGTGCATGGAGGTCGTTCGGGGGTGTCCCTGCACCTCCCGTTCCAGTCGGCCTTCCGATCTGGAAACTGCCGGGATCTCCCGGTTTCCAGGCGTGAAACGTCTGGGCATGCTCAGGGTCTCCGACACCGCCAGCGCTTCCGATGACTTGCGATAACGCCATCGGTCGTGTTGCCTTTCCCTCGACACAACGAGGTCGGCCACTGGAATAGAATTTCGGTGCTCAATGGCTGGCCTGCCCATACCGCTGTGAACGCTTCACCAGCCACCTTGCGGGCAGCTTGCGCTGGGTGCTTGGTAGCACCTGCTGATGCATCACTCGCGGTCATCGTAGTTCGCTACTCCTTTCGATGTGGGGGACTTGCACCCCTTGTTTCACGCCGGATTTTACCGGCGCACTGTGTCCCCTTTGATCCCACCACGCCCCGCCACCAGTGCTCGGGATCCTGCTCGCTCCACAACAGCCGCGGGGCCGACAGCGAATAGCTGGCGGTGGCGCTGGCGAGGATGGCCCCGGAGTGGTCAACGAGGGCGGTCTTGCAGCCGGAGGTGCCGAGATCGATGCCGAGGACAGCCATGGATGCTCCTGAGGCGGAGTATCACGATAGCCATCTGCACCGCTATAATCGTGCATTTCAAGCATCTTCCGCTTTCGATGGCGTGCTCCGGTTCCCGCAACGGCGTACATGCAGGCGCAAGTTCGTACATCCCAGTCCGGTCACGTCGTGGCAGGATTCCCCGCATGAGCATCCCCCTGCTGTCCACCAAACCCGACTGCGCCGAGGCCCTGGAGCGGGTCGCCACCTGGCTGAAGGGAGACGTGTTGGGCCGTCCACCCATCCGCTTCAGCGCCCACAACAGCGAATACGGCAGCCGCGACCGCAGTCTTGGTCGCAGCTGGCCCGATCTGGAGCACCGCTGGCGCGACGTGCAGTACCAGATCGATCTGTACGAGCACGACCTTCCCCACGGCAGCTACCTGGCCGAGACCTTCCCCATCTATTGGCCGAATCTCGGACCCGGCGTCTACGCCGCCATGCACGGCTGCCACGTAGCCTTCGGTGAGGTGACCTCCTGGACCGAACCGGTGGCGGATCTTCGCTCGGTGGCGATGGACTGGTCGCATCGCTCCATCGCCGATCTCGATGCCATGACCAAGCTATCCATCGAGCGTTCACAGGGGCGCTGGTACACGGGGTACACCGATTTGCACGGCAGCCTCGACTGCCTGGCAGACTGGCGCTCACCGCAGCAGCTGTGCCTGGACCTCATGGATGACGAGGACCTGGTCGACGACCTGCAGGTCATCGCCGAGGAGTCCTTCGTGCCGGTGTTCGACCGCTACGATGCCATGCTAAAGGCGGCGGGGCAGCCGTCCTGCAACTGGATGGGCATCCCGGTTGACGGCCGCCTGCACATCCCCTCCTGCGATTTCGCCTTCATGATTTCACCGGCCCAGTTCCGTCGCTTCTATGAGGCAAGCCTCGGTCGCGAGCTGGCGGCGATGACGCACAACATCTTCCACCTGGATGGCAAGGGCGTGGCCCGGCACCTCGACCGGTTGCTCGCCGATCCGCGAATCAATGCGATCCAGTGGGTACAGGGCTGCGGTGATGACCAACCCATCATGCAGTGGCTACCCCTGATCAAGAAGGTGCAGGCGGCTGGCAAGGGCATCATCGTCGACCTCAAGCCGGACGAGCTGGACGGCTTCATTCGCGCCACCGGCCGGGAAGGCATCTATCTGTGCATCGACGCACCGGTGGCTGATCAGCCCGACATCATCAAGCGCGTCGCCCGCTGGTGACGCGCCGCGCCGAGCCCTAACCTGAGCCGGCACATGTCTCAGACCGCCACCTTCGAACCCGGATGCTTCGCCGAACCCTGGCACCGCATGCTTGATGGCTTCCGCGGCCTTGAGCACCGGGTGCTGGGTGCGGCGGCTCGGCGCCGCTGGGAACGCCACCCGGTCCTGGCGGATGTGCAGGTGCGATCCTGCGGCCACTACATCCGTGCCCGCGACCACCGCTGGCGGAGGCGCGGTCTGGGCGAGGGGGTGCTGATCACCTGCACCGGCGGACGTGGTTGGTACCGGCGCGGAACGCGAGAATGGGCGGTTGTGGCCGGCGACCTGCTGTGGTGCCCGCCCGGCACCGTCCATG
>CANIXE010000208.1 GCA_947470885.1 Planctomycetota bacterium | reverse complement strand
TGGGTGTGGAGGACATGCCGAGGAAGGTAACTTGGCAGGGCACCTGAATCTAATCGGGGTGGATGAGCGAATCCCGTTTTTCGCCTGGGTGGCAGATCCCAGAGAAAAAACCTGTGGCTGGTCCAATTGGCCGGGGGCAAGACCAGGGCCCTGGTCCTCTTTGGTTTCACCGGCGCCAGTGAATTCGCTGTGCTGTGTGGGAAGTACGGCATCTTGCCGGTATTATCCGGGGGATGAATGCCATTCAGGTGCAGGCGGAACATTCCCATGGATTTCGCATGCTGGCACCTCTGAATATTCCAGGAACCCTGGGGACATGATCAGGACCCCGCTCCCCGTGCTCCATCCCCTGTTCGCTGACCACGCGGTACTCCAGCGTGATCGATCTGTGCCGATTTGGGGTTGGACAGAGCCAGGAACGGAAATCACGGTGACTCTGGGGGAGGATACCGTCCCCACGGTCGCTGATGCCGCTGGCCGGTGGGAAGCCAGCATGCCTCCCCGGCCAGCGGGTGGTCCCCTGATCCTTACGGTCAGCGGTCCTTGCATCGCCATCCGTCATGTGGATCTGTGGCGGGGGGAACTGTGGTTGGCCTCGGGTCAGTCGAACATGCAGTTCCCCTTGGCCGACGATACAGATCGGGCGACGGCACTGGTGGACGCGGACGTCCCGGAACTCCGCTTCTTTCTGGTGCCCGCCGATGCTGGACCGGAAGCCCGGGCGTACACCCCCGGGACCTGGCAGCCCAGTACGCCTGGCACCGCCGGAGGTTTTTCCGCGGTGGCGTGGTACGCAGCCCGGGAAATGGCCCGCCGGCTGGGGGTGGCTGTGGGCGTGATCCAATCCTGCTGGGGTGGCACGTCCATCTCGGCCTGGTCGTCCCCCGACGTCCTGGACGCAATGCCCGATCAGGCTGGTCCACGGGCTTGGCTTAGCGGAGAAATCGCGCGCTGGCAGGCGATGGATCGGGATGCCGTAGCCTACCAGGCGGCCTGGTGGCAGACCTGGGATCCGGGCAGTCGGGGAGTCATCCCTCGGCATGCGGATCCGGCCTTGGATGATCGGGGTTGGGACATCGTCCCTGGTCGACCGGGTCCCGGCACCCCCGTCGGAGTCGTCTGGTACCGGCGTTGGGTCTCGATCATCGGCGATTGGGAGGGCAGTGATCTGATTCTTGATCTGCCCTGGATCGAGGATGAGGACACCACCTGGTGGAATGGCCGGCAGATCGGCAGTAGCACCGAATTGTGGGGACACCGGCACTATCGCATCCCCGGCGCCCAGGTGCCTGCCGGCCGTCAACTCATCGCCATCCGCCTGCGCACCAGCAGGCCGGACTCGGGCTTCCAGAGCACGGGCATTTTGGCCCTCCGGGGACCCCGGGGCGATGCCATTGACCTGAGCCACGGTTGGCGGTGCCAAGCGGGTCCCCTCCAAGTGGAGTATGGCCGGGCTCCACCCCACTTCGGTAGCCCTTTCCTGCCGGGGGTGTTGTTCCATGGCATGATTGCTCCCTTGCAGCCCATGGCCCTCCGGGGCGTGCTGTGGTACCAGGGCGAGGCGGACACTCACCGGGCGGAGGTGTATGCCCGTCACCTCGCGGCGATGATCCGGGCCTGGGGCCAGGGCTTCCGCAGCGACCTGGCGACGGGGATCGTCCAGCTGGCCGGTTGGGATCCCCAGCCCGCCCCGGAAAAGCGTGATCACTGGGCACTGTTTCGGGAAGCCCAGGCAGCGGCGGTCGGACTGATCCCCCTCGCGGGTCTGGCCCCGGCCATTGATGTGGGGGATGTCGCTGACATTCATCCCCGACGTAAGGCACCGGTGGGCCTGCGACTCGCCCGCTGGGCCCTCGCCCGGGTGCACGGCCAGGCCGTACCCGCCCACGGACCACGTCTCGAACGTTGGACGGTGGACGGAGTCACAGCGACCCTGACGTTCCACAGTCCCGGCGGGGCCCTGGTCAGCCTTGGCAAAGGACTCCGGGGATTTGCCCTGGCGGGGGAAGATCGGCGCTTCGTCGCCGCCCAAGGGGAGATCAAGGACGACATCGTTCGTCTTTCAGCTCCTGGGGTAGAACGGCCGGTGGCGGTACGTTATGCGTTTGCCGATGCCCCGGAGGCCACCCTGGGGGATGCCATCGGCAATGCGGCGGAACCCTTCCGAACTGATCGCTGGCCCGTGCCGGATCCTTGGGCTACGCCAAGCGTTGGTTGATCTCCCGGGTCCTGGTGGGGTAGTCCACCAGGCAGCGGTGCTACGGCTTGGCCGGCGTCACATGAGGTTTGGGGTCGAGGATCTCGTGGACGGCGGACCAGTCATTCCAGGTGATGCCCGTCGTGGCGGCGGAGGGCAGGGCGGCGAGGCGTTGGGCCTCGGTCCACAACTTGGCGGCGGCGGCCTTGTCATGCCATTTCATGTGGCTGTCGCCATAGACCACGTTGCAGCCCTTGCCCTTCCAGCAGGCAGGATCTTCGATGATGACGGGCTGCAGACCGCCGCACCGCTCATCCGGGCGGATATAGCAGTACGGGGCCTTGATGGTCGGATCTCCCGGTGAGCGAAATACTTCATCGGAAAGAGCGCCTCCCGATTGTTCCTGGAGCGTGGTCAGATTCGCCGGCCATTTTCCATCATTGTCGTTGCCGTAGACAAGTGCTGAAATCACCAGTTGCCGCATGTTGCTGCCACTGTTCACTCGTTTGGCTTGCGATCCTATTTTTCCGATCATCGGCAATAACGCGCCCGCCAACACCGGTAGCGAGCTCCCGGTAAAGCCGATGCCAAGACCTTCACTGGAGAAGTGCAATTGCTTTCCATCGTCCGTGATGGTCCACCAACTGGGCGTGGCCTTGGCTGCGAGTTGGCCGGGTATGGCGAGGATCGCCTGCTTATCCTTGGCGGAGAAATCCTTGGAAGCGCCCAATCCCATGCCCATGAGCGAACTGATCAGACGCAGTTGCTCCACGGTATCGCAAACGCTCAGGCCGCAGGTTGTAGGCGTCAGTTTTTTGCCGGCGATGGTCCCGAGGGGGCTGGTCAGCCAACCAGAACCGGTGAGTTGCGCCGCGGCGCCGGCGATATCCGTCGTCAGGATCCAGCCGCGAGCGTCGTGGGCCAGGTTCAGTGAGATGGGCAAGGGGATGGGCAAGGGAATCAACGCATTCACGCCGGGCTTGGGCAACTCCACCCCGGCCTTAGTGAGCAGGGTTGTGGCGAAGCGATCGATCACCGGGCTTGGCGGTGAGAAAATGGTGACGGTGGGCATGGGCATGCCTTGGCCGAGGACCAAGATCCAGGTGCCACCGAGTCCGGTCACCAACTCGGCCAGGGGCAGATCTATCCCCTGCTTTTTCATCGCGGCTTCCGGATCGTTGCCGTTGGCACGGGCGCGTTCGGCGATTGGTGCGACCACCTCGGACCACAGGCGCTTTCCATCGATGCCGACGGCGGCAACTTCCAGTACTGTGGTTGGTAGGCGGTCAAAGGCAGCGCGATCGAGTGGCGCCAGGCCCGGCTGGCTCGGAGTCGCAGTCCCGGCGAGGGTAAGGCCATCGGCGGTCATATCGATGGTACCGTTGAGCACTGTGCCGAGGAAGCGTTTGGCCAGATCGAGGTCAGCGTCCTTCAGTGGCTTGTCATTGAGTTCGGTCCAGGTGTCGAGGGCGCGGCTCAGGCTAGGGCCATCCAGGTGTAGGCTGAGTTGATGAGTGCGGTCGAGGGTCGGTGCGGCGGGTCGAGCCAGATTGGGCAGGCTGCTCAAGATCAACGTGGGGCCGTCGCGGCGCAGGGTCCAACCGCTATCGAGCGCCGCGCTGCCATCGAGATTGAGCGTGCTCTTAGCCGCAAGTGCCGTGAACCACGTCTCGGCTTGGGCGCCGGCGGCCACGGTCAGCACGAGGGGTGGCTGGTCCCCGGCGGGCGAGAGTCCAACCAAGGCGAGGTGGATGGTGCCGGATTGTGAAAGCACTGTGAGCGGATCGAGGCCATGCTTTTCGACCAATTCCTGACGGTTGGCGGCGAAGCGTTCGCGTACGCTGTCCAGGGCCGTGGCGTTCCACACAACGCCATAAGGCGAGGTGTTCCATGCTTTAGTCAGAGAGGCGCCATCGGGGATGACCAATTCGGCCAGCACCGGGGCGGGCTCGGCGGCAATGAGAGTACAGCTCAGGGCGACGGCGAGGGTAAAGAGGTGTCGCATAAGCCCCACCATGGAGTCGTGGCGGATTTCGCCGAGAGCCACAGCGTAAACGCCTGGAGGCGTTTCACACGCCGTGATCCTCCTCCGGTTGCGAGACCTCGGAGTTTAGTGAGAGCCTGTCCCATATAGTAGCAATTCCGTCCTGACCTGTTCCGTTATTGCCAAGACGCTGAACCGACATCTCGCATCTGAAAAATTCTGGTTCTTCCGGGAATGCAGTGGGAATGGTCAAGCATGGCGGGGTGCCATATCCAATCCGCCGAGGAAGAAGAGCGCGGCCATGCGGAAAATGTGATGGTGGCGATAGCCGCGAATGGCTCGGATGACGCTCATGAGAGCCTGTCCCAAATTGCTTTCCAGAAGACAGAATCCCGTTCGGACATGAAATGGTTCAATTAAATTTTCGCGAGCCCTTACGAGCCCTTAAGGCAATCGGTCGCATCCGTCTGACAGCGATCAAGCCGCCCGTAGGGCAAACAGCGGGCACCGAGTGCGGATCCACGCCACGCCCCGGCGGGCCGCTTCCACCCGGCGCACCGCCCACGACCCCAGGGCCCCCACCCCGGCGAACATCCGCCACCCCAACATTGAGGCCAGCCAGTCCTCCACCCGCAAATCCAGGCGGGCCAGGATCGGC
>CANIXE010000207.1 GCA_947470885.1 Planctomycetota bacterium | reverse complement strand
GCAGGCCGCCCGGACCCGGGCGTCGGGATCCGTCCGGGCCAGGCCCGCCAGGAGATCCTGGCGATCGTCGGGGATTTCCCCGATCGCTCCTAGCCGGATGTCCGGGTCCGTATGCTTCCAGAGTGGCTTGCCGAGTCCGAGGAATCCCATGTGCGCTCCGAGGGGCGGCAGGGTAGGGCTTTCATTTCTGGGGGAAGGGGGGTGGTCCTGGTCACCCCAGGGCGCCGCAATGGAACGCTGGATGTCCATGACGGAGCATTCTTTGCGGCGCCAGTCCGGTCGTCCGGTCGTCCACCAGCAGTGAGTCTTTCGGATATTCCCGCTGAACATTTGGCTTCAATGACGACCGGACGACCGGACGACCAGACGACCGGACATTTTCATTGAGGTCTCCTGCAGGCCACCCCGGAAGGGATTCAGCCCTTCCGAAGCCTCAGGGTGGGAATAACATCTGCTGTCATGGCCGGCGATACTCCGAATTTTCAGACAAAACAGGCGATGGTCCTGCATGCCCTCAGATCCGAAATCATGGGTGGGCAATTGCAGCCTGGTACCCGCTTGGTGATCGACGACATCGCCAAACGGATGAACGTCAGTCCAATCCCGGTGCGGGAGGCGCTGCAGGTGCTCCAATCCGAGCGTCTGGTGGAAGTTCGCCCCCACATCGGGGCGGTGGTCACCGACATCACCCCAGAGGCCATCCAGGAGATTTTCTTATTGCTGGAAAGCCTGGAAATCGCGGTGTTCCGCCTGGCGGTTGAACGTTTTCACCCTGAGCATCTGGATCAACTGAAGATCTACCATGAAGGTATGATCTCAGCTGCGGCCCAGGGGGATGAAGAACGCTGGATTGTCCAGAATGCCGGATTCCACACGGCGATCCCCACCTTGGCCAATCTGCCCAGGGCCCGGGAGATGATCGCCCGTACCGGCACCGAGTGGGAACGTCTTCGTCGTCTGCGATTTCAAGGTGTTTCCCGTCCCGATTCCGCCCAGGCCCACGCGGAGCATGCCCAAATGATCCAAGCCCTGGCTGATCGGGATCTTCCTACCTTGGAAACCCTCGCCCGGGATCACAACCGCCATGCCTATACCCACTACCTGGGTCAGGTGGGCCAGAAGCCTGAGTCTGGATTGTGAGATGATCCAGACCCACGGCATCGTTGTTGCAGGTGGCCAGAATTCGGGAATTTTTCCATGAAGCACCCTCATGGTGGACGTTCTGCCGGCCTTATGGATCTTCCGGGGCTGATCCAGAATATCAGTGCCGAACGCCGGGCTGGAGAATTGACTGTTCGGATCGCCGATGATGTGCGCCGTCTCCGTTTCCTGGGGGGGATGATCACCAGCATCAGTGGTTCGCCCACCCAGTTATTCATCCGGGTCCTCGGCTGGTCTGGTCTGGTGACTTCGGGGCAAATGGTGGCGCTGGTGGCCGATCTGCCGGAGGGAGCCGGTGCATCGGAGCTATTGTACACCCTCCTGGACGACGAATTGCTGGATCGTAACGGCGTCTTAGATGCCATCGACTACCTGATCGAGGAGGAGGTCTGTACCCTCTTGGCCTGGTCCCAGCCGGAGTTTGCATTCTCGGAAGACATCCAGGCGGATGCCTTCGCTGATGCCCAGGTGGCCCTGGGTGTCCTGGTCAATCCCGGGTCCGTCCTTCTGGAAGGTTTGCGACGCAGAGATGAAACTGCCCGGGTCGCTGGGTTGATACCCCACGTCTGGGACTGCCTGATGCGGGATCCCGCGGTGAAACTCCCCGACAGCTTGTCCGAGGATTCCCGTCTGCTCCTGGCCAATTGGATGGATGGTTTAGCGGGCGGCGTGCTCCTGGAACATCCCCTGCTGCCGCCATTTCGGGCCACGGTGGCCATGGTCGCCCTCAGGCAGTGTGAGGCCATCCGCCTGGCATCTGCGAGCGAATTGGTCACCCATGCTGAAAACGCGGCGGCTCTGGGCCAGCATCGTCGGGCCCTGGGGTGGTACCAACGGGCGTTGGCCCTGGGACAGGATGGCCAGCGTATTTACCAGCGGATCGCAGTATTGAACGAGAAAATTGGCGATCGGGATGCCGCTGGTGCCGCCTGGTTGGCGGTGGCCCAGGTCCAGATTGACCCAAGCAGCGCCCTTCGCGCCCTGTGGAGCGCCATCCGACTTGGGGCCAACGCTGACAACATCCTTCCCCGGCTTATTGTCATCGGCCAACAGGCGCCCCACCGGGAATCAGCGGCCCAGGCGATGGTGGAATTGGCTGATGTTCTTGAACAAAAAGGCGAACACGAATCTGCAATCCACGTCCTCCGGGAAGCAAAAACCCTTGGCGGTGATGGAGCGGTCATCTCCCTGCGAATGGCCAGACTGGCGGAACGTCAGCAGGACAAGGAACTGGCGGCCCTGGAATTTGAACACGCCGCCCGGGCTTTCCATGAGAGCGATCGGCTGAACGAGGCCACCGAAGCCTGGCAGAACCTGGTTCGTCTGGAGCCTGGGCGCCTGGATTTCGCCAAAGAATACGCTGAAATCAGCTTGTGGACCGGGGACCGGGAGCAGGGCATCGCCATTCTCCGCAAAGCGTTGCCGGCGGCCAAAAATCCCAGCGAGGACCTGGTGGTGGCGGTCCATGAGGTCCTGGCCCGACTAGATCCCAGCGACTTCGCCGTCCATGATTACCTGGCCAAGGCCTACGAACGGCGCCGGGATCGTCATGGAGCCACCGAACAACTCCGCCTCGCCGCCATCGCCCAGGATAAATCCGGCGAAGACCTGGCCCTCACGGCGACCTTGGGCCGGATCCTGGAACTGGATCCCCAACGTCTGGACATCCTCACCTGGCTGGGGGATGTCCGTCTGCGCCTCCACCAACCCGGTCTGGCGGGGGATGTCCTGGTCCAGGCTGCTGACGTAGCCCTGGCCAAGGGCCTGCGTAAAGAAATGCGGTCGATCCTTGAAGGGGCCATCGCCAAACTTCCCCTGGACCATCGCCTGCGCAGTCGCCTAGCCCAGATTCTGAACCGGGATGGTGATCAAGTTGCCGCCATCCGTGAGTTGAGCCGGGCCGCCGACCTGACGCTCTGTGCCTCAGACCCCGTGCAGACCCGTGATCTCCTCCTCCAAGCCTACCGATTGGACCCGGACGATTTGTCCCTCGGTATCCGCTTGGTGGCCGTGGCCATACAGATCCAGGATCCTCTGCTGGACCACTACCTGGGAGAACTGATTCGGCTGGCGACCCGCACCGGAAACCTGGGCATCGCCTTGGAGCATGCCAGCCAGCGGATCGCCCTGACACCCTCCTACGAAGCCCGCTCGGAATACATCGAGTTGCTCCGCCGATCCGGTGATCCGGCCAGTGAACTGGCGGCTGGACAGGACCTGCTGGCCGAGGTCTTCGCCGCGGGTCGGTTTGACCTGGCGGTGGAAATCCTGTCCCGGTTGGTGGTCAGTCATCCCAAGAATGCTAGCCTGGTGCTTCAGTTGGCCGAGGCTCTGGGCGCCCAGGGGGATGATCGTCAATCGGTGCGGATGTACCGCCATGCCGTCACCCTGCTGCAACAGGAAGACCGGATCCAGGATGCCAAGGACGTGGTCGAACATCTGGCCGAATTGAGCGAGGACGAAGCGGTGCTGGACCTCGCGCTCCAACACCTGGAAACGGGCCGACCAGTGGACTGGGAACGCATCCGCCGGGAATTGGACCAGGGCACCAGTCTGCGTTTGGCGGATGAAATCGCCGCAGAAAACGCGGCGCGTCCGGGCACAGGCTATCACAAGGTGCGCCACACCGATGCTAAACGGATTTCATCCACCATCCTCTCCCAAGACACTCCATGATCCGGGCCATTACCTTCGACTGGGGCGACACCCTGGCGGTGAACTACGGCATGCCCTACCTGGCCACCCAGCGCCGGGCCTTCTCCGCCCTGGCCACCGACTTGAAGGCCCTGGGCTGTCCGGTGCCCGAGGAATTCACCGCCCAGGCCATGGCCGGTCTGGCGGTGGAATGGCGCAAGAGCATCGACCCCGCCCGCAATCCTGAGCACCGGGAATTCGATTTCGCCACGATGCTCCGGGGCTGGGTCCTGGCCGCCGGGGGGGATGCCCTGGCCCCCACCGCCTTGGCCCAAGTGATCGACGCCTGCACCGATCGTCTGGCTGACACCATGCCGCCCTTGCCGGAATCCCAGCCAGTGCTGGCCGCCCTCAAAGGTCGGGGCTTTCGGATCGGCATCCTGTCCCACGTACCCTGGCCCGGGGACGCCTGCCGCCGCTGGTTCGTCCGCCATGGTCTTGCTCCGTACGTCGATTTCTATTCCTTGAGCTGCGAAGTCGGCTGGATTAAACCCAACGTCCTCCACTACCAGGACGCCCAGGCCCAGGCGGGCTGCCCGGCCCAAGAAATCCTCCACGTCGGCGATCACCCGTTCCGGGACGTGGAAGGGGGCCGGAAGTTCGGTTTCAAGACGGTGCTTCGCCGCACCGAATGCATCTATCCTGAGGAGGCCCTGGACGCCTGCCGGCCGGATGCCGAGATCATCCGCCTGGAGGAACTTCCCGGGCTGCTGGACCGATGGTGAACGATCCCGGCCGGGATCGTGCCCTGGCCCACCGTCCCCGGCTGCCGGGTACCCCCCGCCGGGAATCCCTGGATCATCTGGTTCATAGTTTCATGAAGAGCGAGGAAGTGGCCAAGATGCGCCGCTTCGCCCGGGTCCGGGGTGCCCTGGAAACGGCCCTGGGTCCAGCGGCGGCCAAGGTCACCCCTGTCCGTCTGGCCGCCGGGGTCTTGACCCTGGAGGTGAAGGACGGCGTGCTCCTGGCCGAATTGCGGACCATG
>CANIXE010000206.1 GCA_947470885.1 Planctomycetota bacterium | reverse complement strand
TTGGCGGAGGACCAAGTTCTTATTGTCAGCGCCATTGCCGATGCTGAAAATCGGGACCGCCGGCTGATTGACGCCCTGGTGCTCAGTTGCACTCAGGCCTCGGGTCAGGCCGCAGAGACCTACCTGGCCACCGCCCGGGAAGAACGCCGGATCCGAGATCTCACGGCGGGGGGACGTCCAGGTCGGCGTCAGCGCTGATCTGGCGGTAGTACGGAGCGGACCGTGCCCAGGCCAAAGAATGCGGCAACGCCCTGGTTTTGCCAACTGTTAGGAGTGAAATGCAGGTCATCGTGGTGGAAGGTGCGGGGCAGGGGCTCCCTCAGTCGGGGGACCTCCACCCGACTGCCAGGTTGGGCTGAAGTAAGGATCTCCAGACGCCCCAGGTGCTGTCGGGCGTAATCCGGACCGTGGATCAGGCCATCCTCGAGTGCGGTCCACCAGCGGGGGCTGCCCAGAACCAGACCCAAAGCCACCGCGGTGAAGAGCCGCTGCCGATCCCAGCGGCCGAGGAAGCCGACCGCCCCGGCCACGGTCCAGGCTCCGGCAGTGAACAGCGGTGCGGTGCTAGTCAGGATCAGGTTGGTCAGTACCGCTCCGAGAAGGATCCAGGTCCAGCAGGGGGATCGGCTAACGACGCCCCAGATTGCTAGGCCAGAACCCAGTACCAGCATCAGCCACAAGGGATTTTCCGCCCGGGGCACCAGCATGCCCGCCCAGGTCATGGGGGCGAGGGCGAGCAGGAAGAGTCCCAAAAGGCCGGAGGTGATCCGGCTGGGGCGGATCCAGGCGGGCGCCGGAGGCAGCAGCAAGGCTACCGCCACCACGGGCGCCAGGAGATGCCAACGGAGGTTGATGGCCACCGTCCAGCTGTTTTCGGCCAGGGCAGCCAGCAACGCCCCGGGGGCGTGGTCCACCACCGGGGAGCCCTCTTTGGCCGCTACCGCCAGGCGATGACTATTCCCTGGGCACAGGCCTAGCACCAGGATGCCGGCGAGGCCCGCCAACACTGGTAGGGGCCAGAGCAGGCCACCTGCGTCCCGGCGCTGCCAGGCCAGAAAAGTGATCATCGGCAGGGCGATGATCGCCACGGTTTCACTGGTCAGGGTGGTCAGGCCCGCCAGGAGGGCTGCCAGCAACCAGCGCCCAGGGGTGTTCGCGCTGGCCAGTAGGGCCAGGGTCCCCAGGGCCAGGGCGGCACCGCCTTGGTAGGTCGCTGAGCCGGAGAGCCAATACAGGCCTTCGATGGGCAAGGGCATCGCCAGTACCCAGGCCGCCATCACTGCCAGAAAGACGATCAGGAGGTGTTCCCGGGGCACCATCCGGGCCAGGCACGACCACAGAGTCCAGCTCAGGCCCACGATCACACTGAACACTGCCAGGCGGTAGCCCAGGACCACCGCCCACCAGGGGTCACCTATCAGGCTCCAACTGGAGAGAATCAAAGTGGCCACCACCCGACCGCTCCAGGATTTATAATATCCGGCCTGAGTGTCCCACCAGGCGCTTCGTCCCCCGGCCCCGTAGGTCCAGTCGTCCAGGCTGGGGAAGGACCACAGGGCACAGATCAGCCAAGGCAGCAGGGCCAACATTCCGCCCCACAGCAGCAGTCGAGCATGGGGGATCCGAGCGGACAGGGCCGCGAAAACCACCGCCAGGGCAGGGGGGAGCAGGAGGGTGGTCAGGGGATCCATGTGCGGCGGCCACTATTTTTCCGGCGCACGGATTGCCATGCCCGACTCGGGACAATAGTCCCGGCCATGAGCGCCGCGCCATCCTCCCCCTCCTCCACCGATATCGTCAGCAAGCCCCTGGTTGCCAGCCTGGCCGAACTGATCCGGGTCACCAGCACGGTCCTGCCGGCGGATGTGGTTCGCGCTGTGGACGGGGCGCGGAAGACCGAGGACACGGGCACCAACGCGGCCTACGCCCTGGATGTCATCGACTGCAATATCGGCCTGGCCAAGCAAAAGAGCCAGCCCCTGTGCCAAGACACCGGCAGTATCCTCTTCTACGTGAACACCCCAGTGGGGTACGACCAGATCGCCTTCGAGGCCGCGGCCATTGCCGCCGTCCGTCAGGCGACCAAGGCCGGCCACTTGCGCCAGAACAGCGTCGACAGCGTCACCGGCGGCAACACCGGCGACAACATCGGGCCGGGCTTCCCGGATCTGCACTTCCACCAGTGGCGCCACGACCACGTGGAGGTGAAGCTGATGCTCAAGGGAGGCGGCTGCGAGAATGTCGGCGCCACCTACACCCTGCCCAACCCCAAGTTCGGCGGTCGGGATCTGAAAGGTGTGGAAAACGCCATCCTCGATTGCGTCCTCCAGGCCCAGGGCCAGGGCTGCGGCCCGGGCATCCTGGGGGTCGGCATCGGCGGCGACCGGGTCAGCGGCATGGCCTGCGCCAAGACCCAGCTCCTTCGCCTGCTGGACGACCGGAACGCCGACCCGGATCTGGCGGGCCTCGAGGAGCGGGTGGTGGCCAAGGCCAACCAATCCGGCATCGGCCCCATGGGCTTCGGCGGCAAAACCACGTTGTTGGGCTGCAAGGTTGGCAAGCTGAACCGGGTTCCCGCCAGCTTCTTCGTCGCGGTCAGCTACATGTGCTGGGCCTTCCGCCGCCAGGGCGTCGACCTCAGCGCCGACGGCGGGATCACCCGCTGGCTGTACTGAATTCGTCGAACCTTCACCTTCTGCCGTTCGGAATCCCCATGGCCATTATCCCTTTGACCACGCCCCTGACCGAAGCCCAGGCCCGCAGCCTGAAGGTCGGTGACACCGTTGAGCTGTCTGGCCGGCTGTTCACCGGCCGGGATGCGGTGCACCACCGCCTGCACCAGGGGGTGAAGCCCCCGGTGGATCTCGCCGGAGCGGTGATCTACCACTGCGGGCCGGTAATGGTGAAGACCGGCGACCGTTATGAATGCCGGGCCGCGGGTCCCACCACCTCGTCCCGGGAGGAGCCCTACCAGTGGGAGGTGATGCGGGACTACGGCATCCGTGCGGTGATCGGCAAGGGCGGCATGGGGCCCAAGACCCTGGAGGGCTGCCAAAAGTACGGCTGCGTCTACTTGCACGCCATTGGCGGCGCAGCCCAGGTCTGCGCCGAGCGGATTACCCGGGTGGATGGCGTGGATTGGATGGACCTGGGCAGCCCCGAGGCCATCTGGCATCTATGGGCCGAGCGCTTCCCCTGCATCGTGACCATGGACAGCCACGGCAACAGCCTCCACAAGCAGGTCTATGAGGCTTCGGCCAAGGCCCTCGACGCCCTCAAGGCCTGACCCGCCATGATGCACCCGGATACCAGGCTCCAGTTCATCAGCCCGGCGGTGGGCCATGGGGTGGTGGCGACCAAGGCCATTCCTGCAGGCACCATCGTCTGGGCCCCGGATCCCCTGGATCGGCGGCTCACCGCGGGTGAATTCGCGGCCCTGCCAGACCTGATGAAGGCCGAGGTCGAACACTTCGCCTACGCCGACCAGGCGGGCAACCGGGTGCTGGCCTGGGACCGGGCGCGTTACGTGAACCACAGCTGCGCCCCCTCCTGTGTGTCCGGTGGCTACGACTGCAATGTCGCCGCGGTGGACCTGGCACCGGGGGATGAACTCACCGATGACTACGGCAGCTACCTGCCCGTGGAGATGCCCTGCGCCTGCGGTGCTCCCGGTTGTCGGGGGATCATCAGCCGGGCCCGGTCCGCTGGCCTGGTGGCGGGTTGGGACGCCCGGTTTATCGCGGTGTTTCCCCGGATCGGTCAGGTGCCCCAGCCCCTCTGGGATCTGGTGGCTTCAGGTGACCGGGATGGCATCGCCGCGGCCTTGGCGGGGCGGTCGGCGGTGGCCTCCATCGCCGGTCTGATTGGCACTCTTTACGGAGACTGAAGGCTGGTGATGCGCGACCCGGCATCCGTGCCGGGAGATTCCATTTGATATCCGGGTGCAGGGGGCCTATTAACCGCGCTTAGCGCCCTGCATAGGCGCTGGCCAGCCATTCCGGTACCCCGGTCATGGCGGTTGTCACCCCTCGGACGCGGCTCACCGCCGCGATGGCTATGCGTTACCGTCGTCGCTCCCGCCTTGACCCCCGTATCGAGATCCGCGGATCCGTCATCGAGGGTCGGGGGATGTTCGCCACGGCCCGGATTCCCGCCGGCCAGGTGGTCATCGAATGGGGAGGCGTGGTCATGGGCCTGGAAGGCGTCCTGTCCGGCAAGGCCCGGCCCCTGAGCGTCGTCCAGATCAACGACGGCCGGTTCCTGGTGGATCCGGTGGACGGTCCGGCCCAGCCCGACGAATACATGAATCACAGCTGCGACAGCAACCTGTGGATGAGCAGCGACGTCACCCTCAGCACCCGCCGGGACATTGAACCCGGGGAAGAGCTGACCTGCGACTACGCCCTGTTCCGCAACACCCATTGGATCAGCGACCCGGATTTCCGGATGACCTGCCGCTGTGGCGTCGAGGGCTGCCGGGGTTTGGTCACGGGCGAGGACCACTTGATTGCCGAGGTTCGCTCGGCTTACCAGGGCGGGTTTGCGCCGTATCTGCTGAACGACGCGGTGCTGGTCCCGGTTCACGCGGTGGCGTGAAAAATATTGGCCTGTCGGCCGGGAGCGCCGGCCTCCAGGCCGGCTCGGCGCGGGATGGTTAACGGCGTTTAGCAACGTTTATAGGGGTGGTTTTCCTGGGCGAGCCGGGCACCAGCCCGGCTCGCATGCCGCCTGGGCCGGGCTGGTGCCCGGCGCTCCCAGGGCGTTGCTAAACGTCAATGCGGTTAGGGAATGAGTATTTCCTCGAGCCGGCCTGGAGGCCGGCGCTCCCGGAATTTCCGATCAGCG
>CANIXE010000205.1 GCA_947470885.1 Planctomycetota bacterium | reverse complement strand
AGCAGGTCGATGACGCGCTGGGTGCCATCGGATTCGTTTGTCAGTTCAAAACGGATCTCACGGCCATCAGCACCGAGGTGCTTGGTGACCAGTTTCCGGGCGACCAGTTCACCGCGATGACGACTGACGGTGACCCGCTCCGGGCCAGTGCCACCCAGGAGTCGGACCGTCCCGTTCTCGCCAATGTCCTGCTCGAGCTTGCTGATTATAGCGTCGGGCAACCCCAATGCTTTGAGCGGTACATCCTCGGTGCCCAGGCTGTGAATGCCGGTATCAAGGTTGGGCAGGGCAGCCTTCATGGTACTGTAGAGACGGCTGCGCTCGTCGATGAATTGTTCGAAGGGCTCGAAGCGGCTATCGGGGGCCACGAGTTCCAGGCAGTCCTTGAACCAACGATAGACCGAGTCCAGACGATCGACCCTCTGGCTGACGGCATTGGTCAGGAATAACTGATTCTCTCGGGTGCCGCGGAACGCGAATTCGAGGAATTGGTCACCCTGGTAGGCCTGGCCCCACTGAATGGAGTCCATCGTGCGTTCAAAAACGAGGTCCTCACTGGTGCGGCTCAGGATGGCGAGGCGTTCATGTACCACGCGGGCGCGGGTGAGGGCAAAGCGGTAGTCGTGGATCCGGTTGTCGATCAGCAGTTCGACCACGAAGCTGCTGGGCGTGTCGATGCCCTCTGGCCCAAGACGGAAGGGCTCGACCGTAATCAGGCCACCGGGTTTGCTGCCCTCGAGGATGAACCGGCGGATGAAGGCGAGCGCCTTGAAGAGGTTGGTCTTCCCAGAGGCATTGCCGCCGTAGATGGTCGCAACGGGCAGGATTCTGGATTTCAGCGCCGACACCGTGGGGACGCGCGCTCCGTGTTGCTTCTCCTTGGAAGCAACCATCGAAAACTTCGTTAAATCCCTGAAGCTCATCCAATTAGCGATGCTCAAGCTGACCAGCATGGCGATCTCCCCTGGGCGTCTGGGGTGTTGTGACGCTGGGAAAGGCTACTCCCCAGTAGCGAATCATAAAGAGAAAAAATCTCGTCTTAAGACACATTTCTTATGCTGCCATCAGCCTCCGAGATACCCGATTCCCATGACGCCTTCGGTCGTCTGGGTGGCCATCCAAATTTGGCGGAGGTGCCTGCCGGCCGGGCAGGGGGTCCTTTTTGACTGAGTTATCTCTCGGCTCTCTGGTCTTGTTATGACCCCAGTCCGGTTTGCAGAGACGGTCCGGATTAGGACAGATAGATATCTGTCCGAGATCACCCCTGGATAAATACGCAGTCACTTATTAGAATCTGACAACGGATTGATCCAAGCCATGCACCTCGCCCCATCGGCCGTGAAGACGCTGTTCAAGCAGCAGGGCTGGATCCTGCGTTCCGGCGAACTGCTGAAGGCCGGCCTGCATCCGCGCTCGATCACCGCCCTGCTGGAGGCCGGCAGCATCGAACGGCTCTCCCGTGGCCTGTACCGCTGGAGCGATGCCCCGGCGGCAACCGACCCTGACCTGGTGATCGTCGCCCGGAAGATCCCCAAAGGTGTTGTGTGTCTGGTGTCCGCTCTCGCTCTCCACGGTCTGACCACCCAGATCCCGCATGCTGTCCACCTAGCCCTGCCGCGTCCCGCCAGGGCGCCTGTGCTGACCTATCCCCCGGTGGAGATCCACCAGGTGGCCCCCACCATTCACGCAGCTGGGGTGGAGACCGTTGATGTGTCTGGAACCGCCGTGCATGTCTACTCGCCCGAAAAGACCCTGGCCGACTGCTTCCGCTTCCGCAACCAGATCGGCATGGATGTCGTGCTGGAGGCGCTCCGCGCATACCGATCGCGGCGAGGCGCTGATTTTCAGCAGGTGCTGGAGTTTGCCCGCCTCTGTCGGGTGGAAAACGTCATGCGCCCCTATCTGGAGGCCACGGTATGAGCCGGGACACCGTCACCAATGTTGCCGCCTCGACCCTGGCCAAGCTCGGCAATCTGGCCAAGACGAGCGGGCGTCGTCATCAGGATGTCGTCCAAACCTATGCCCTGGAGCGTTGGCTGGCGCGGCTGTCCGCCTCATCGCATGCCGACCGTTTTGTGCTGAAAGGCGCTCTGATGCTGTTGGTCTGGCGACTGCCAGCCACGCGACCGACCCGCGACATCGATCTGCTAGCCCGGGCCAGCAATGATCTGGCGGTCATCGCCGAGCTGGTCACCGACATCTGCCAAACCCCTGTTGCCGATGATGGCGTGATCTTTGAAACGGCATCCGTGGCCACCAGCAGGATCGCCGAGGACGCCCTCTATGAAGGCGTGCGTGCGACCTTCTCGGCCACGATCGGATCGACCCGGTTACCCATGCAGATCGACCTAGGATTCAGCGATCTGATCACACCAGGGCCGGAGCGCATCGAATTCCCCTGCCTGCTGGGTCATCCCTCTCCTTTGCTTCAGGCCTACAATCGCGAGACAGCCATCGCCGAAAAATTCCACGCCATGGTCAAACTTGGGGAACTGAACAGCCGGATGAAGGACTTCTTCGACATCTGGGCGTTGGCTACGACCGGTTCCTTCCATGGGACGACGCTATCTGCCGCCATCCAGGCGACCTTCCGTCAGCGCCAAGCCACGCTGGATCCCCATGCCGTCTGCCTGACCGAGGCGTTTGGCCAGGATCCGCGTCGCCAGACCCAGTGGAGCGCCTTCATCCGGCGCAGCGCCATCCCGAATGCGCCTGCAGATTTCCATTTCGTCATGCGCGACCTACGAAACTTGCTCCTGCCGCTGGCCGAGGCGGTTCACCAACAACGCCCATTTGCCCAGCAATGGCCGCCACGAGGACCGTGGCAGGTATGACACGAGCACATCCCCCGCTGCGCCTGCATGTCCTGTCCGATCTGCACATCGAACACGGCGGCTTCTTCGCGCCCCGGGTGGATTGCGATGTGGTCGTAGTGGCCGGGGATCTGGCCAATGGTCAGCGGATGACCAAGGCATTGACTGACCTTTGCAAGCAGGTGGGAAAACCTGTGGTGTATGTGCCAGGAAACCACGACTGGTACCAAGTTGACCTCGCCAGCGAGAAGGCTTCGCTGGTGGAGTCCTGGCGGGCCGGGTCCACCCAGCTGCAGGTGCTCGACGACGGCATCTGGCGTTATCGGCACCAGGGCACGACCTACCGCTTCATCGGCTCAACGTGGTGGAGCGCCATGGACTGGACCGAAGACGGTGACACCGGCGAGGTCGCCTTTGCCCGGGTGCGGGAGGCGGCCCAGGGCTGTCTCAATGATTTTGGCCTGATCGTGAATGGCCGTCGGCCCCTGGCGCCGGAGGACAGCCGGGCCATGCATGTGGAATCTACCCGGTTCCTCCTGCGGCAAATCGCTGAAGCCATGGCTGCCGCCGAGGTGCCGATCATCATCACCCATTTCCTGCCATCACGGTCGAGCTGCCATTCGCAGTTCCGGGGCAGTCTGCTGAACGCCTACTTCGCTAATGATCGGGACGACCTCACCGCCGGGGTGCCGCTGTGGATCCATGGCCATACCCATAATTCCTTCGACTATGTGCTGCCCACCGGTTGTCGGGTGGTGTGCAATCCCCGTGGGTATGGGAAGGAGAACCGGGATTTCCAGCCGGGCCTGATCGTGGAGGTCGCCCCGCCCGAGCTTATTTCACCGGCACGGTCACCGCTCCTTTGCTGATCGCGCCGTCTGCGCCTTCGATCGCAATCCATAATTGGGCCTGTTCCGGGAGGGGGTCCGGCACTTCCACCCCAACGCAATAATCCCCGGCAGCTTCCGCTTCGGCCTTCACCTTCACGGACCCCCGGGCGTCGGCCTTGCCGACCCATAGGCGCACGGTTTTGGGTTTGGGCGTCGCCGGGGTCAGGGTGAAATCCACATCCAGGGCCTTGCCGGCGGCGGCGGGCGCAGGGATGACCACGGCGGCCTTCCAGGCGCCGATGTCCATGGTGGCCTTGGCGGCGGGAGTCTTGGCGGGTTCGGCGGCGCCCAGCAGGCCGCAGGCCAGGATCAGGCAGGTGGCGGGGATGAGGAATCGGGACATGGCGTACTCCTTGGTGAACCTGACGGAGGTCAGGGGGTGGTGGTTGAGGAATCGGATATCTGAACCGTGCGTTTGCCGAACAGCCAGGTGAAGGCCGCCGGCACCACATACAGGTTCAACACGGTGCTGCTGGCCAGGCCCCCCAGGACCACCACCGCCAACGGCGCGAGGATTTCACTGCCGGGTTTGCCGGCGGTGAGGGCGAGGGGAACCAGGCCGATGGCGGCGGTGAGGGCGGTCATCAGGATTGCGATCAGGCGGTCGAGGGAGCCCGCCAGCACCGCGTTGGCCACGGCTTCTCCCTCCTGGATGCGGATCTGCCAGCGGTGGACCAGCAAAATGCCATTGCGCACGGCGATGCCGAACAAGGTCACGAATCCCACCAGGCTGGCGATGGAAACCACCGGGGCGATGTAATTGCCCCCCAGGCCCACCAGGGCCAGGGCGTTGCCCAGGGGCTGGGCGGATTCGGCGATGAAGATTGCCAGGATCCCGCCGATCAGGGACAAGGGCAGGTTGATCAGGACCAGGGCCGCTGCTCCGGGGGAACCCAAGGCCGCCGCCAACAATAGGAAGATCACCCCGACCACCCCCAGGCCCATCACCAGGATGGTGCGGGAGGCTTCCTGCTGGGCTTCAAATTGTCCACCATAGCGGACCACGACCCCGGCCTCGGCGGCGATGGGGTCGACCACCGCCCGCACTGCGGCCACCAGATGGCCCAGGTTGGCACCCTCGGCGACATTGCATGACACCGTGACTTTGCGGGCGGCGCCTTCCCGGCTGATCCGATTCGCGGT
>CANIXE010000204.1 GCA_947470885.1 Planctomycetota bacterium | reverse complement strand
TCCGAGGCGGTCATGGAAGCGGCGGCGGATGCCCTGGGGATGTGCGTCCACCAGTGACAGGGCGCCGCAATGGAACGCTGGATGTCCATGACGGAGCACTCTATGCGGCGCCAGTCCGGTCGTTCACCAGCAGTGAGTCTTTCCGATATTCCTGCTGAACATTTGGCTTCAATGACAACCGGACAACCGGACATTTTCATTGAGGTCCCCTGCCACCAGTGATGCCCCGGGCTGGCATCCAGGGGCAGTCCTGTTAGGTTGGCACAATGCGTTGCTGCTCAGCCCATACGGAACTGCCCGATCCCTTCGAAGCCGGTCAGGAACTGGGCCTCCACCTGGCGAGGATCAAACCCGTTCTCATTCTGGTATTTGCCAGTGTCCATTACGAAGCCTGGTCTGAAGTCCACGAGGGCCTGCTGGCAGGACTCGGGAGTGACCAGGTTCGGATCATCGGGGGAACTGGGGATGGCGTGTATGCCCGGGCCGGAGTCTTGGATATCGGCCTGTGCGCGTTGGGCTTCCACCTGGATCCAGGTCAGACCTTCGCCATTAGCACCCTGATGGGTGCCGGGGCCACCGGAGCCGCGGGGGCTGCCGCCAGCGTCCAAGAAATTCTTCGAATCTTGCCCCATCCTTGTCTGGCCATTTCACTCCTCGATGGCATCAGTTGCGATGGGGTCCTGGTGGCCGATGGCCTTGCCACCCTGCCTTGCCCGGTGATCGGTGGCATGGCGACGGACAGTGTCCAAAATGTAATATCGCGAATTTTTGTCGATGACCGGATCCTCACCGATGCCCTGGTACTGGTGGCGTTCTCTGGGCCGATTCGGTTCCGCACCTGCGCCGTCAGCGGGTGGACGCCGGTTGGCCAGCCGGGGCGGGTAGACGAGGCCGAGAACCGCGAGTTGCGCCGGATCAATGGCCTGACCGCCCAGGAATTCGTGGATCGCCAATTCGGTCGGCCGGTCACTGACGGCGAGCTGGGAATCGTCCCCCTGGCGCTCCTCGACGGCGCTGGTGGTTTCAGCCTGAGGACATTCCAGAGCATCGATCCATTGGAGGGTTCTTTCACCAATCGGGCCAACATCCCAGTGGGCAGCCAAGTCCAGGTCGCCGATGCCAACCAAGAGGACATTCTGAACGCCGTGGATGCCATCGCTACCACCCTGTCCGAGATCCCCTTCACCCCCCGCTGCATCCTCGCCATCAGTTGTTGCGGCCGGAAGGAAATCCTGGGCCGGAACACCATCCACGAAATCACCCGGCTCCTAACTCCCTGGGCTCCGGACCTGCCATTCATCGGCTTTTCCAGCGGCGGTGAACTGGGGCCCCTCCAGGCAGATGAAGACAGCGGGCCCGGCACCCTGTTCCACAATGTCACCCTGGTGGCGGCGGTGCTGGGCGAATGAGGACGGCCACGCTCCTTTCCCTCGCCGCGATTCCGCCGCCTGGATTCGCCCCTGCTCCAGGGAATCCCCGACAGCTCCGGGGCCAACTGTTTGTCCTCCATGCCCCCGACCTGGCCCAGACGCTTGCGTTTATGGATGGCTTGGGACCCCGCCTGTGCGGCCTGCTGACTGCCCCAAACGCAACCTGGGAGCGGATTGCCCCCACGGTGTGGACCCTCCCCTGGCGGGACGGACTGGCGGTCCAGGGCCTGGACTTGCACCTGGGGATGCTGGAAGAACTCCACGCCCAGCGCAATCAAGCCGAGCACGCCCACCAAGTCAGCGCGCACATCCGCAACCGTTACGAAGCCCTCCAAACTCAGATCGAGGACCAGCGGCGGCAACGGGAAGCGCAACGCCGACAGAACCGCCAGCTGGAGATTCAACGGGCCCTGTTTGTCGCTCAGCAGGAAGTTGCCATCGACGGCATCGTGATCTTCGCCCAGGACGGCCGGGTGCTGTACCACAACCAACGCTACCTCGACCTCTTTGCCATCCCCCCGGAATTCACCAATCATCGGGACCGCCTACTGCCCCATGTCGCCAGCCTGATGCTCGACACCCACCTGACCCAGCGATATTTCCGTGACGAAGCCGGCCATGATCTGCGGGAACGGGCTGAAATCCCCCTCAAGGACGGGCGTATCCTCGACCGCTTCACCGCCCCCCTGAAATCCCCGGATGGCGGCGAACTGGGACGCGTCTGGTTTTACCGGGACATCACCGTGGAACGTCACCGGGAAGCCGCCCTCCATGCCGCCAAGGAGGCCGCTGAAAGTGCTGGCCAGGCCAAGGCCACCTTCCTGGCGACCATGAGCCACGAGCTGCGGACGCCCCTGACCGGCATCCTGGTCACTGCGGATCTTCTCCGGGATCTCGACCTCTGCGACGACCAGCGCCAGCTCTTGGACGGGCTCGTCCGCTCGGGGCAGCACCTCCATCATCTGCTGAGCGAGACCCTGGACCTGTCCTCCCTGGAAGCCGGGGCCTTACGCCTTCGCCTCCAGGATGCCGATCCAACGGTGGTGATGAAAGAGGTGGCCGAGATCGCCCGCCCCCTGGCACAGGCGAAGCGGCTGACATTCCATCTGGAATTCGCTGACGGCATGCCCACCTGCCTCTACATCGACCCGGCCCGACTGCGCCAGGTCCTCCTCAACCTGGTATCCAATGCCATCAAGTTCACCCAAGCAGGCCGAGTGACCCTGTGGGCCTGGGGCAGCCCGGAGGGCTTCGTCTGCGCCGTCGCCGACACCGGTCCAGGCATCCCCGCCGAGGATCTGGACCGCCTCTTTCAACCCTTCACCCAATTGTCCGCCGGGCCCAGCCGCCTCCACGAAGGCACTGGCCTGGGCTTGGCCATCGTCCGCGAACTGGTGCTGCTGATGGGCGGCACGGTGGGTGTGGAAAGCCGGGTCGGGCACGGCAGCACCTTCACCATCCGCATCCCCGTCCGTCCCGCCGGCGGTTGATCCAGGTATTCAGCCGCCCTGGACGTCCTCCCACGCCAGGTCAAACCGGGCCAAATATTTCTGCAACCGATCCGCATCGTTGGCGGTTTTGCGGG
Source organism: Planctomycetota bacterium (assembly GCA_947470885.1). Classification (GTDB taxonomy): domain Bacteria; phylum Planctomycetota; class UBA11346; order UBA11346; family UBA11346; genus CAIUVD01. The sequence goes on along the minus strand of CANIXE010000204.1, from coordinate 1,837 downwards.
CTAGGCGGGACACGGCGAACAGGGTCCGCCCGGCGTCGGACATACTGCGGGAACGGCGACAGACCCGGATCACCTCCGCCAACTGGACGTGATCGAAGTGATCCAGCACCTCCGCCCGCGCCCCCAAAACCTCGACCACCGGGTCGGCTGCTTCTACCCGGGGCCGCCACTGGCTTCGCAATCGGGTGATCTCCTCCTGCACCTGGGCCTCATCGATCCGACCACTCACCGCGAGGGTGGCCATCCGGGTCACCGCTGAACCAAGATCCCGGAAATTGGCGTTCCACGGAGAATCCGGGGCGACGGCGAAGGCCAGGAAGAGCTCCCGGGCTTCCCGATTCAGCGTCACCCGCCGGCCGTGGTCCCGGGCAAACCGCTCCAGTTCATAGTCCAGATTGGGTTCGATATCCTGGCGACGCTGGGCAAGTCCCGGCAGCGTGAAGGTCCACAGGTCGATCCGGGCCAGCAAGTCCTCGCGGAAACAGCCCGTGGCCACGGCCTCCCGCAGATCCCGGTTGGAGCCGGCGATGAGCTGGAAATCCGAGAGCACCGGCTTGTCCGCCCCCAGGGGCAGGAAGATCTTGTCCTCCACCGCCCGCAAGAGCATGGCCTGTTCATCCAGGCCCAACTCACCGATCTCATCCAGAAACAGCACCCCGTGGTCAGCCCGCTTCAACAGGCCGTCCCGGTCGTTCATGGCCCCGGTGAACGCGCCTTTGCGGTGACCGAACAGGGCCGACCCCGCGGCATCCCCGCGGACCGTCGCACAGTTGAGTTCGACGAAGGGACCATCCACCAGGTTCCGGGCCTTCTTCAGTTCGTAGATGCGCCGAGCCAGCACGGTCTTCCCCGCCCCGGTGGGTCCGCCCAACAAAATCGGCGCCCGGGTCGCCGCCGCGACCTGTTCCACCCGGGCGATGAGCTGGGCGAAGGCGGGATTGCGGGTGGGAATGCCCGCGGTCAGCACCGCTGCGCCGGCCTGGCGCTCTTCGGCGAATCGGGAAGCCAGCTTGTCGTACTTCGACAGGTCCAGGTCGATGATCGCATGGGCCCCGCCGATAGTGCCCTGGCCCTCGCCTGGGTTGGCCCGATCGCCGGGACCGCGTTTGGACCCCGGTTGGGTCTGGACGATCCGCGCCGGGAAATGCCTGGATTCCGTCAGCAGAAACAGGCAAATCTGGGCCACATGGGTGCCGGTGGTGATGTGGACGAGATAATCTTCCTCGTCGGGTTTCCAGGGATAGCCGGCAGCGAACCCCCACAGAGCGCCATAAACATCCTGGAAATCCCAGGGATCCGTGAACTCGATGTGCCGGTGCTTCACCGTGGTACCCGGGGACACCTGGCGGATGTCATCGGCGATTCCCTCCGCCAGGGCATCGAACCGCCGCTGGTGCAGCATTTCAAACCGGGTGATCGCCAGATCATCCTGCTGGTGCAGCCCAACCGTTGGCCGCCAGCGGTTCCACCGTTTCTGATCCCGACCCGCATCCAGGGTAGGGCCAAGAAGACCGATGGCGACCAGGGGACGGGGCTTGGACATGGCTCTATTCTGAGAGAATTCTATCGCTTTAAAGCGAGTCTTTGATCTATCCCAATTTTGCCCACTAAACGCTGAAATATTCTTTAATCACTATGCAGCATAACGTTGCAAACTTTTGGCAGACCAAGATAACCGCTTGGCATGATCTACGCCATAAGGTTTCCCGTAACCCGACGGAACCAGCCCATGGCCACAAGACCCTCTTCCATCAGTCCCCGGGATCAGGGTGCCAAACTGGTCTGTCTGGATCTGCAGCCGAACGGGAAGACCCAAACCCCAAACCGGGAGGACATC
>CANIXE010000203.1 GCA_947470885.1 Planctomycetota bacterium | reverse complement strand
GAATGCTCGAATGCTCGAATGCTCGAATGCTCGAATGCTCGAATGCTCGAATGCTCGAATGGTAGACAGCGCGCGCCTTGGGCGTGATCGGCGCGGGTGACGCCCGGCCACGAGCAGTCTAACGCCCACCGCCAAGAGCGCAGAGCCGCAGTGCAAACATTCGAGCATTCGAGCATTCGAGCATTCTAACATTGTCCCTAGGTGTCTGATCCACCCCGCCCCCCCGCTGAATCCTGTCGGCTGTCCCAGGTCGCTGTGCAGCATCCTTTGCCTTCATGGCTTACGACATGAATCAGCTGCTTCAGATCTGCATGGATCAGAACGCATCGGACATCCACATCGCCGTGGGCAGACCGCCCAGTTTCCGCATCAGCGGTTCGGTGAAGAGCCTGAAAAGTCCGGCTCTGACGCCGGAGGACACCGTCGCCCTGATGAAGCAGATCACCAGCGAACGGTCCCAGACCGAGCTGGCCGAGATCGGCAGCACCGACTTCGCCATCGGCTTCTTCGACAAGGCGCGCTTCCGCGTCAACGTCTTCAAGCAGAAGCAGAAGGTCGGCATGGTGCTGCGCCTGATTCCGTCGAAGATCCTGACCTTCGAAGAGCTGGGCCTGCCGCCCATCATCAAGGATCTGATCATGCGCCCCCGGGGCATGATCCTGGTCACCGGGCCCACGGGTTCCGGCAAATCCACCTCGTTGGCGGCGATGCTGGACTACATCAACAGCGAGGACGAGGGCCACATCCTCACCCTCGAAGATCCCATCGAGTTCACCCATCCCCACAAGAAGTGCGTGGTCAATCAGCGTGAAATCCACGTCGATTGTCCCAGCTTCGAGGAAGGTCTGCGCCGGGCCCTGCGTGAGGACCCCGACGTCATCCTCGTGGGTGAAATGCGCGACTTGGCGACAATTTCAGCCGCGATCTCCGCCGCGGAAACCGGTCACTTGGTGTTCGGTACTCTGCACACCACCGGTGCCAGCCGCACCGTGGACCGCATCATCGACGTGTTTCCCACCAACCAGCAGGAGATGGTTCGCACCCAGCTGGCGGGCAACCTCATCGCAGTGATTTCCCAGGCCCTGGTCCCCAAGATCCCCAAGGGCCGCATTGCCGCTTATGAGATCATGATCATGAACTCGGCGGTCAGCAACCTGATCCGTGAGAATAAGTCCTTCCGCATCGATTCGACGATCCAGACCAGCGCCAATCAGGGAATGATCCTCCTCGACGACTCCCTCTTCGGGTTGTTCAAGGATGGCAAGATCACCTACGACAACATGATGACCTTCTGCAAAGATGTCGGATACCTGACCCGCAAGGTCACCGAAGCCGGCCTGATGCCTGAAGGGAAATAAGGGTCATGACGGTCAAATCCGGTGGTGTCGATCCCAAGGCTCTTTTGAAGCTGCTGTTTGAGTGGGAGGAAACCGACCAGGCCACCGCTCAAAAGGCCTTCAAGGCCCACCGCACCGACGGCACCGATATCGTTCAGGCGGCCATCGACGCGGGAATCCGCGAAGACGCGGTACTTGCCGCCCTGGCCAAGCTGCTGGGGATGGAGATGGTCAGCTTGGCGGGGGTGATCCTGCCCCAGCCGTTGATCGACAAGGTCCCCAACAAGGTGGCTCGGGATTATCGGATCATCCCGGTGCGCCTGGATGGCAAAACCCTGCTGGTGGCGACCTGCGACCCGGACAACCTGGCGGCCCTGGACGATCTGAAATTCATGCTGGGCGTGGACCAGGTGAAGCCCGCCCTCACTGGCGATGCCCAGCTGTCCGAAGCCCTGGACCAGTACTATCCCGAAGCCCCGGCGGAAGACGGCAACGCTACCCAGGCCCAGTTAATGAAGGCCCTGGGGGCGGATGAAATCACCGATGCCGATGCCGGCGGTACGGAATTCATCATCAATGAAAGCGTGCTCTCCAACATCGACCAAAGCGATCCGGCGGCGATGGCGGAATCCGCTCCGGTGCGCAAACTGCTCAATCTGATCTTGCTGACCGGGGTGAAGAGCCAGGCCAGCGACATCCACTTCGAGCCGTTCGAAGACACCTTCCGGGTCCGCAACCGTATCGATGGCGTGCTCTACGAGATGTTGCCGGTGCCCAAGTCCTTGGCCTCGGCCCTGATCGCCCGCATCAAGGTCATGTCCCACCTGGACATCGCTGAACGCCGCCTCCCCCAAGACGGCAAGATCCCGGTACGCATCGGCGATCGCGAGGTCGACCTGCGTATCTCCACCATCCCGGTGATGTTCGGCGAATCGGTGGTGATCCGTATCCTCGACCGCAAGGTCGTGAATCTGGATCTGGAAAAAATCGGCTTCCCCGACGAACAGCTGGCCTATTTCCGCAAGGTCATCGACCGCCCGAACGGTATCGTCATCGTCACCGGGCCGACGGGCTCGGGGAAGACAACGACCCTGTATTCCGCCCTGTCGGCGGTGAACGAAGACTCGGTGAAGATCATCACCACCGAGGACCCGGTCGAATATGAGATCCACGGCCTGATCCAAGTGCCGGTGGACGAATCCGTGGGCCGCAGTTTCGCCAACTGCTTGCGGGCCATCCTTCGCCAGGATCCGGATATCGTCCTCGTCGGTGAGGCCCGTGACAAGGAAACGGCCCAGATCGCCATCCAGGCATCCCTGACCGGCCACTTGGTGTTTACCACCCTCCACACCAACGACGCCCCCACCGCCGTGTCCCGTCTGATCGACATGGGCATCGAGCCGTTCTTGCTTTCGGCCACCTTGGAAACCGTCTGTGCCCAGCGCCTCGTCCGTACCATCTGCGTCAAGTGCAAGACGCCTTATGAGCCCAGCGAGGAGGAGCTGATCTCCCTGGGCATTAAAACCCGGGACATCGCTCACCAGCGATTCTATTACGGCAAGGGCTGCGAGGCCTGCAAGAACACCGGCTACAAGGGCCGAACCGCTCTGTTTGAGCTGATGGACATCAACGACAACCTGCGGGAGATGATCATCAACAAAGCCAGCGCCAGCGCCCTCCGGGGAGCTGCCCAGAAAGCCGGGATGCGGACCCTGCGGGATGCGGGCATCCAGAAGGTGTTCGCCGGACTGACCACCATTGAGGAAGTCGTGCGGGAGACCCTGGCGGTTGAGGACTGAGGACAATGGCGTTTAGTAACGCAGTAATGGGTGGGTTTTCCTGGGAGCGCCGGGCACCAGCCCGGCTCGCATGCCGCCCGAGCCGGGCTGGTGCCCGGCGTTCCAGGGTGTTACTAAATGCCATTGGGATTAAGGGTGTCAGTGGGAGTTTGAAGTGGGACGGGATGCACCGTTTCTTTTTGGACTTCTGGCGTTCTGCTCTTGGCAGCGTTCTTTTCAGCCGACCAACTTTAGACCGACCTTAGACCGCCCACCTCATTTTTCTGGGGACCCGGGTTCGGATGACGCCTTTGGCGTCATCCGAACTGCGGGGGCCCCAACCCCCGCATGCCCACATTCACCTACAAAGCCATCGATCGCAAAGCCAACAAGGAGATCAGCGGCTCCGTGGAGGCGGCCAACCAGAACGAGGCCATGGCCTCCATCAAAAAGAATGGCTTGTTGCCCACCGAGGTGAAGGAGATCAAGGGCAAGGCGGCCAATGCCGCGAATAAGTTGAAATCCGGCGCGGGGGGCAAGCAGATCAATATCCCGGGTTTCGGGAACGGCATCAAGCCGGCCCAGATCACCCTGTTCACCCGCCAGTTGTCCACGCTGCAGGATGCCGGTCTGCCCATCGTCCAGTCCCTGCAGATCCTCTCGGACATGCAGCGCCCGGGCAAATTCAAGGCGACCCTCGGCCAGGTGACCGAGGAGGTTCAGAGCGGCTCGATGCTGTCCGAGGCCATGGCCCGGCATCCCAAGATCTGGGACAAGCTCTACACCAACTTGGTGAAGGCCGGCGAGACCGCCGGTGCCCTCGACACTATCCTCCGCCGTCTGGCGGAATTCCGCGAAAAGGCGGAAAAGCTCAAGAAGAAGATCATCGGCGCCCTGATCTATCCCGTGGCGGTGATGACCATCGCCACCGGCATCCTGACGTTCATCATGGTCGCCATCGTCCCCAAGTTTGAACAGATCTTCCGCGAGCTGGGCATCACTCTGCCGGCCCTCACCGAGGGCCTGATTTCGTTCAGCCGGTTTATGGCGGACTTCTGGTGGATTGCCCTGCTTACCATCTTCGGTACCAGCATTCTCCTCAAGTTCATCCGTGGTACTGTTGCCGGTGGCGCGATGGTGGACCGCCTGCAGCTGCACATCCCGGTGTTGGGCGATGTGGTGAAAAAGGGCTCAGTGGCCCGCTTCACCCGGACCCTGGGCACCCTGGTGACCTCGGGCGTGGGCTTCCTGGATGCCCTGGAAATCACCCGCAGCGCGACCCCGAACATCGTTGTCCAGAACGCCATCGCCTCGGTGCGTGAATCGGTAAAGGAAGGCGAAACCATCAACGAGCCCCTTCGCCGCAGTGGCATCTTCGACGACATCGTGGTCAACATGATCAAAGTCGGTGAAGAGACGGGTGAATTGGACAAGATGCTCATCAAGATCGCCGACAACTACGATGAAGAAGTCGACGCAGCTGTGAGCGCGATGATGGCCCTGATGGAACCCGCCCTGATCATCTTCATGGGTGGTGCGGTGGGCACGATCGTTATCGCCCTGTTCCTGCCGTTGATCAAGATCATCGAACAGCTGGGTGGTGGCGGCAGCAATTAATTTGAATGCTCGAATGCTCGAATGCTCGAATGCTCGAATGCTCGAATGCTCGAATGCTCGAATGCTCGAATGTCAGACAGCGCGAGCGTAGAGCGATTCTGAGCCGCTGATTCGAGAATCTGGACGGTTCGGT
>CANIXE010000202.1 GCA_947470885.1 Planctomycetota bacterium | reverse complement strand
GTCCCCTACCCCGAACGTACCCTGGCCACCGATGACCATATCGTCCCCACGGACGACCAAGCACGGCCCTACGCCGATGACCAGGCCGAAGAGATGCTGGTCCATATCGCCAAGAATTGCGCCGAATTCGGCATCCGCCTGTACCAGCCCGGTTCTGGCAAACAGGGTGTGGTCCACATCATCGCCCCGGAGCAGGGCCTGACCCAGCCGGGCATGACCGTGGCCTGCGGTGACAGCCACACCGCCACCCATGGTGCGTTCGGGGCCATCTCCTTCGGCATCGGCACCAGCCAGGTCCGGGACGTCCTCGCCACCCAGACCTTGTCCATGGGTCGGCTGAAGGTTCGCAAGGTCCAGGTGGACGGCGCCCTGAAGCCCGGGGTGTTCGCCAAGGACGTGATCCTCCACATCCTCCGCCATCTCACCGCCAAGGGCGGCGTCGGCTACGCCTACGAATTCGCCGGCAGCACCATCGCCGCGATGTCCATGGAAGAGCGGATGACCGTCTGCAACATGGCCATCGAAGGCGGTGCCCGCTGCGGCTACATCAACCCCGACGCCACCACCTTCGCCTATCTCAAGGGTCGGGAACACGCCCCCAAGGGTGCCGACTGGGACAAGGCCGTGGCCTGGTGGACGGCCCTGACCAGTGACGCCAATGCGGTGTTTGACGATGTGAAGACCTTCCGCGCCGAGGACATCGCCCCCACCGTGACCTGGGGCATCAGCCCGGACCACGGCATCGGCGTCAGCGAACTGATCCCTACCAAGGAATCCTTCGCCAAGGATGAGCAGGCCACCATCGAGGAAGCCTACCAGTACATGGACCTGAAGGCCGGCCAGCCCATCGCCGGGATGAAGATCGATGTGGCCTTCATCGGTTCCTGCACCAATGGTCGGATCAGCGATCTGCGGGATGCCGCGACCCTGATCCAACGCCACGGCGGCAAGGTCGCCGCCTCTGTTAAAGCCTTCGTCGTCCCCGGTTCGGAAGCGGTGAAGGTGGTCGCCGAGGCCGAGGGCCTGGACAAGATCTTCGTCAAACATGGCTTCGAATGGCGCAACGCCGGCTGTTCCATGTGCTTGGCGATGAACCCCGACAAGCTGGTGGGCCGCCAGGTCAGCGCCAGCTCGTCGAACCGCAATTTCAAGGGCCGCCAGGGCTCGCCCTCGGGCCGGACCCTGCTGATGAGCCCGGCGATGGTCGCCCTCGCCGCCCTCGAAGGCAAAGTCGCCGACGTCCGCCCCCTGCTGAGCAAGTAAGGAACCTCCCATGAGCTCCATCGTCTCCGTCCTTGCCGGCCGCGCCGTCCCCGTCCGGGGCAACGACATCGACACCGACCGGATCATCCCCGCCCGCTTCCTCCGCTGCGTCACCTTCGACGGCCTGGGCGTCCACGCTTTCGAGGACGACCGCGCCCAGCTGAAGGCCCAGGGCAAGATCCACCCCTTCGATGAGGCCCGCTTCCAGGGTGCGAAGATCCTGGTGGTGAACGGCAACTTCGGTTGCGGCTCATCTCGCGAGCACGCCCCCCAGGCCATCGCTAAATGGGGCATCACCGCCATCGTCGGCGTCAGCTATTCCGAGATCTTCTTCGGCAACTGCGTGGCCATGGGCATCCCCTGCCTGCGGGTGTCCTCCCCGGATTCCGAAGCCATCCAGACCTTGGTGGAAGCTGACCCCTCGGCCACCGTCACCGTCGACTTGACCGCCCAGCAGGTCAAAATTGCCGGCAAGACCTTCGCCGCCACCATGGCCGACGGCCCCCGCACCCAGTTCGTCACCGGCGCCTGGGATGCCACCGGCGAACTGGTGGCCGGCGCCCCCCAGGTGAAAGCCAACGCGGGCAAGCTGCCGTACCTCGCCTGGTAAATTGCCCCACCATCGGTTTGATGGCGTTTCAACGCGGTTCCGGAATCTCCGGGACCGCGTTGGTGTTTCAGCGTAGCCGATGAATCACGGTATCTGCCAGTCCCATGACCAGAGCCAGGACGCTGGCGTAGCCCAGGGCGTAGCCGGCGCTGATGGCCAGGGCGTTCCCCAGGCGGCCTTTGCAGGTGCGGGTGTGGACCAGTGCTGCCCGCAGACTGTAGCGGAACAGGCAATAGACCTGGGCGGCCAAGGCGATGGCAACGATCCATCCGACTTCGATCAGCCAGGTCAGGGCGATGGAGCCGAACACTAGGATGATGAACCCGATCACCAAGACCAGGATCGCACCCAGTAGCCCCACCAAGCCCTCTCCGTCGGAACCGACATCCCACCCCGATAGGTCGGGCAGGCTGTTGCCCAGCTCGGACATATCCTGGGAACCGACCTTCACCCGGGGCCACTGCACCACGCCGTGGTCGAAGCGCAGACCCCGGTACAAAATGACGGTGAAATAGGCCCACAGCACCCCGGCGCAGCCAGCCCAGGTCCATAGGGCCTCGATGCCCGTGCTGCGGTGGAGTTCCAGGCGAATGACCGCGGCGGTCACCAGCAAGGTCACCGTGATCCCCAAGACCTGGAGGGCCAACGACAATTTCGGAACGTGGTAGCGGCGCAGCCTCATGGCTGTGGTTCCGGTTCCCCGACCCCCAGGAATCGATCCAGGTGGGCCTTTTCCCAGGCCAGGGCCTGGTCCAGCCCTGGAAAGCGCCGTTCCCAGCTCTTGAACCGGGGGGAATGGGGTGGCTCCCCCCGCAGGGGCGTGCACGCCTGGGCGTGGTGGCACAGCTCGTGGAACAGCAGGTAATCCACGAAGATCCGGGCCACCCAGGGCTGGTCCACCAGGCGGTTGATGGTGATGTGGGCGGGCTTGCGGTGGTAAGCGCCAAAGCGGATCCGCCGGCGGGGACCACCGCTTTGGCGGGGGCCCCAGTCGATGGGGCATCTAGGCAGGTGGGCGAACCAGGCGGCCTGGATCCGTTCCGCCGCCGCCGCCAGATCCAAGGGGCCGTCCAGGGTGGGAATCGCCCCGGCCTGCCGGCTCAAGTCCGCCCGGGCCCGGCGGGCCCGCAGGCCCATGACCTGGTCCAGCCCCTGGCGCAGGGTGGGGGAGACGCTGCGCCCTTCCCCCCGGATCCAGGCGACGATTTCCAAGGGAATGCCCGGCAGGGTCAGCAGATCTTGATGCACGGATAACCGCCAGGCGCCCCGGGAGCCCCGGAGACTCAGGAGCATCCCCCGGTTGCGATTGATCCGCACCTGGCTAACCCGGCCCGCGGCGAGGCGCAGGACCTCGTCGGCGGCCCGCTCCGGGGACATCGGATCGATGGTCGCCTGGTCGCTGGCCATCAGACGAACAGGCGGATCCCAACCCGGATGTCGGTGGCCCCCTCCTCGATGGCGATGGGGAAATCCTGGGACATGCCCATGCTCAGCCGGGCCAGTCCGTGCTCCTGGGCCAATGCCCGCAGGGTGCGGAAGCACCGGCGGAGGGCGGCTTCCTCCATGGCTTCTTCGGCCATGGTCATCAGACCCACGGGATCCAGGGCGGATTCGGCTTGGACGGCGGCGAGGAGTCGCGGGAGTTCCTTTGGAGCCAGTCCGGCCTTGGCGGCCTCGCCGCTGGCGTTGACCTGGAGAAACACCGGGAATGGGGTTCCCCGCCCTGCACAGGCCCGGGCCAGGCGGGGGACGTGGTCCAGGCTGGCCAAACTATGCAGGGCATCGCTGATGGGTACTAACTCGGCGAATTGCCGGCCCTGGACCCGGCCGATGGCGTGGACCCGGATTCCCGGGGGCAGGGCTGCGCGCATCAGGGCCTGGTGGTCCGCCCGGTTTTCCCCAATGTCGGTGATCCCGGCGGCGGCCAGGGCGGGCAACACCGCTGGCCCCTGGGATTTGGTCACCGCGATCAGGCGCACCCCGGCGAAATCTCTGCCAGCCCGGGTACAGGCGGCGGCGATTTCGGCCCGCACGGCGGCGACGTTGCCGGCGATCCGGGCGGAGATTGGGTCTGCATCCGGCATGGTGAGACGTTCCCCGGCCAGGAAGGGGAGGCAAGAGCTGCAACCCTGGGCACGCCGTCGTCCGGTCGTTTGCAGAACCGGTTGCCGCTACCACGATTTGCGCCCACGCCGGACGCCATACGCTCTGCCCAACCGAGGACCCCCATGCCCATTCCCTACGTCATCGAAAAAGACGCCCGCGGCGAACGCAGCTACGACATTTACAGCCGCCTGCTGAAGGATCGGATCATCTTCCTCGGTGAGCCCATCGATGACTTCGTGAGCAATGTGATCGTCGCCCAGCTCCTGTTCCTCCAGAGCCAAAAGCGGGACGCCGACATCACCCTGTACATCAACAGCCCGGGTGGTTCCGTGTCCGCCGGCTTCGCGATCTACGACACCATGCAGTACCTGACCTGCGACGTCGCCACAGTGTGCGTCGGCCAGGCCGCCAGCATGGGCGCTTTCCTGCTGTCCGCAGGCACCAAGGGCAAGCGCTTCGCCCTGCCCCATAGCCGGATCATGATCCACCAGCCCATGGGCGGCACCCAGGGCCAGGCCAGCGACATCGAAATCCAGGCCAAGGAACTGCTGCGCCTGAAGAAGGAACTGAACCGCATCCTCGCGGCCAACTCCAACCAGCCGGTCGACAAGCTGGCCAAGGACAGCGAGCGCGACTACTATATGTCCGCAGACGAAGCCCAGGCCTATGGCCTGATCGACAAGGTCGTGGCCAAGCCCACCGCCGCTGCCTCTGCCCACTGAACCTGTCGCCGCCCCGACGCACCTTTCTGAAAGCATTCCATGGCAAAGTCCAAGCGCCCCACTGATGAAGATGATTCCTGCAGCTTCTGCGGGCGCTTGGCGAGCCAGGTCGAGCGGCTGATTGCCGGGCCGCCGAACGTCAACATCTGCAATGAGTGCGTCGACGTTTGCGG
>CANIXE010000201.1 GCA_947470885.1 Planctomycetota bacterium | reverse complement strand
GTTTCACCCGCAGGCCCAGGGCTTTGAGGGCGGCCAGGAATTCGGGCAGTCCCGGGTGCAGGGTCGGCTCGCCGCCGCTGACCACCACTCCGCCCAGACGGCTTCGGCGTTCGGCCAGACGCGCCAGCACCGTGGCCACCCCCAGGTCCGGGCCTGGCCCGCACAGGGGGTGGTTGTGGCAATAGGGGCAGCGCATGGTGCAACCCCGGAGGAAGACGATGGCTGCCACCGTCCCGGGAAAATCGCTGAGCGTCAGCGGTACGAAACCGCCGATGTGCAGATTCACGCCGGCTGCAGGTTGAACGTCTCCCGCATCGCGAATTCCCGCTGTTTGCCTTCGTTCCACTGTTGGACCGGACGGAGGTAGCCCACCACCCGGCTGTAGACTTCGCTGGCGCTGCCGCAGGTCGGGCAGGTGTCATGGCGGCCGGAACTGTACCCGTGGGTGGGGCAGACCGAGAACGTCGGGGTGATGCTGACGTAGGGCATTTTGTAGCTGTTGCACACCGTCTTGACGAACGCGGCAACAGCGGAGGGATCGGCGCAGGCCTCCCCCAGGTAGACGTGCACCACCGTGCCCCCGGTGTAGGTGCACTGGAATTCATCCTGGTGGTCGAGGATGGCGAATACGTCGCCGCTGTGGTCCACCGGCAGCTGGGAGCTGTTGGTGTAGAACGGACGCTCGACGCCGTCGATGGTTCGGCCGTCCGCCAGGCGCAGGCTGGGGTGGTGTTCCCGATCCAGGCGGGCCAGGCGATAGCTGGTGCCTTCGGCGGGGGTGGCTTCCAGGTTGTAGTGGTGGCCGGTTTCTTCCTGGTAGTCGGCCAGGCGTTCGCGCATGAATTCCAGCACCCGCAGGCCGAAGGCCCGGCCCCGGGCATCGTCCAGGCCGACGCCCATGAGGTTGGCCACGCCCTCGTGGAGGCCCACCAGGCCGATGGTGGCGAAATGGTTGTGCCACCAGCAACCCCGGCGCTCCTTGATCGAGCGCAGATAATAGGCGCTGTACGGGTACAGCTTGGAATCCGTCAGGCGTTCCAGGGTCTTGCGCTTGATCTCCAACGAGGATTTCGCCAGGTCCATGACCGTGGCCAAACGGAGGAGGAATTCATCTTCCGAGGCGGTGAGGTGGCCGATCCGGGCCATGTTCACCGTCACCACCCCGATGGAGCCGGTGAGGGGGTTGGCGCCGAACAGGCCGCCGCCCCGGCGGTCCAACTTGCGGGTGTCCAAGCGCAGGCGGCAGCACATCGAGCGGGCATCGTCCGGGGACAGATCGCTGCCCACGAAGTTGGCGAAGTAGGGGATGCCGTATTTCGCGGTGGCCTCCCACAGGGCCCGGTGGCGGGGATCGTCGTAGACGAAGTCCTTGGTGATGTTCACCGTGGGAATCGGGAAGGTGAATACCCGGCCTTTGGCGTCGCCTTCCGCGAGGACCTCCAACAGACAGCGGTTGAAGAGGTCCATCTCCGCCTGGTGGTCGCCGTAGCGGGTGCCGTCGACGCGCTTGCCGCCGATGATCACCGGTTCGTCGGCCATGCTCTTGGGCACGTCCAGGTCCAGGGTGACATTGGTGAACGGGGTCTGGAAGCCCACCCGGGTGGCGACGTTGAGATTGAACACGAACTCTTGAAGAGCCTGCTTCACCTCCCGCTCGGTCAGGCCGTCGTGGCGGATGAACGGGGCCAGGTAAGTGTCCAGGCTGGCAAAGGCCTGGGCGCCGGCGGCCTCGCCCTGGAGGGTGTAGAAGAAATTGACGATCTGGCCCAGGGCCGAGCGGAAATGCCGGGCGGGGGCGCTTTCCGCCTTGCCCGGGGCACCGGTGAAGCCGCTTTCCAGGAGGTCGGACAGATCCCAGCCGACGCAGTAGACGGACAGGGCATTGAGGTCGTGGATGTGCAGGTCGCCGCCGTTGTGGGCCGCCCGGACCTCGGTGGGGTAGACCCGGTTCAGCCAGTAAGTGCGGGTGATTTCGCTGGCGACGTGGTTGTTGAGGCCCTGGAGGGACCAGGCCATGTTGGCATTCTCGCTGACCTGCCAGTCGTCCTTGGCCAGATAGCGGTCCAGGAGGTCCACCTGGGACTGCTGGGCGATTTCCCGCAGGCGGGCGTGCTGGTCGCGGTAAATGATGAACGCCTTGGCGGTGGCCCGGTGGGGCGAGGCCAACAGGACGTCCTCCACCGTGTCCTGGATCGTCTCGACCTCCACCGCCGGGCCGTTGCCCATCTGGGCGAGGATCGCCAGCACCGAGCGGGTCAGGCGGGCGGCAATGTCGGGGCCGAATTCCCCGGTGGCCGCCCCCGCCTTGGCGATGGCGGTGGTGATCCGCTCGGCGGCGAAGGGCGCAGTCCGACCATCCCGCTTTACGACGGCGGTAACAGGGGCGGCGTTGATGGGGACGGAGGTGGTGGCGGCCAGGGTCATGGGGACTTTCACATGTGGATATGAGTTATTATCAGCTTGATCCAGGGCGACCCGGGGAGGTCGGAAGTCATGCTTCTGTTCCTGGGAGGGCTGGTGGGGGCCAGCGACGGCGCACGCTACTAGGGATGGTGGTCCGTCAACACAAAAAACACTATATGTAGACGTTTATCCAGTAAGCACGGCCCAGCCACGAGCCCCAGGGGTGGACGATCAGCGCCCCAACAGCCAGGCGTCGGCGAGGACCACCTGATCGCCAATGTCGTAGCGTTCGCCCAGTTCGACGATTAGTTCCAACTTTTGCACGCCGCTAAGGTTGAGGTCCACTGGCCGGGGGGATTCGCCCCCCCGTAGACGGAACTGCCAGACATTCCGACCGTCGGCTTCCAGGGTCACCGGACAGTCCCCTTCCGGGGCGGCGACGTCAGCGATGCCCGCTAGGGCCTTCAGGCGGATGTACCGACCCCCGAGATGCCAGGAAAGACGGGCGGCACTGTGAAGGCTGATGCCCCGGGCCTGGCGCACTTTGCCCAGACGCAGGGGTGTGCCATCCAAGTTGCTGTCCCGCTGCCACGGCCAGATGGTGCCAAAGGCGCCTTCTTCGTGGACCTCGGCGGGGGTCAGGGAAGACAGGTACGTCCGTCGGGGGCCGTCCACCAACAGGCTGAGTCCCCCCAGGGCCGCCGAATCCACGGGCAGATCCACGGCGGCGAGGCGCAGGCCTTGGCGGGTGGCCCGCAGGCGCAGGGCGGGACGTTCGCCATCCAGGCTCGCCAGCAAAATCGTCTGGGAAGGATCGGGGGGCTGTACGGGGCCGGCAATCCGCGCTCCGGCGATGTCCCCGGGGTCGATCTCCACCGGGGCTGGATCCAGGCCGGTGGCGATCCGCAATCGGCCCTTGCTCAGACCGAGGATCCGTCCGTCGAGAGGTCCGCTGGCCAAGAGCAACCGGTCTCGGCCGTCGGTTGGGCGGTCGAGCAGTTGGGCACCCCAGCCGGACACCGCCGCCAGGGGTAGTTCCCAGGAGCCCAGGGGGCCTTCCACCAGTAATCGATCATCCTTGGCGGCGGCTTTCACCCCGCTGATGGGCAGCCATGAACCGTCGGTCAGCCACAGGCCCCGGGGCAGACGGCGTGGTTCGCCCGCGCCGTCTTGTACCCGATCACAATCCGCCAGGGCCAAGGTTCGGCCGGCCAAGGTCACGCTGCCCTCACCCCAGACGAGCCCCTCGCCACTGAGGGGCTCGCCCTCCAGGGGGGTCACGGTGGCTGCGGCCAAGCCACTGACAAATCCGAACAGGAGCAGCCAGCGGCAGTTTGAACGCGAGGGGGGCAACATTACGCCTGGGCGAACGTCAGGGCCTCGGTGCGGAGCTTGAAGATCGGGAAGACCTTATCGAACCGGGTGAGGGTGAAAATCTCCTCCAGCGCCGGAGATTCGACCCCCGTGAGGGCCAACTTGCCTCCCGCGGTCTGGGCTTGGCGCAGTTTCTGGACCAGAGGTCCCAGGCAGCTGGAATCCAAGGTTGGGACACCGGTGAGATCAATCACCAGGCGGTCGGTGGGCTTGGTGGTGCTCAGGAAAACATTGGCAAACCAGTGGCGCACCTGATCAAGATCCGCCGCCCCGTGCTCATTGCGTCGGAAGGCCACGATGGTGACGCCATCTTCACTGCTGATGTTGGGGAGCGGAATCAGGTGCATCGCCGGCCTCGCGGGCGGGCAGGTTCGATCGATTCCCCCCGAAGGCAATGCGTTTCCCAAGAATCTACGACGGGAGAATCAGAAGCCGAGGCGGGCCTGCAAGCCCAGGTGGATCAGACCGTCCCAGATCGCCCAGCCCCCCAGGCCAAGTCCGGCCAGCACGCCGCCGTACAGGGCCAGCCACACCGGCAGGGACAGGAGCAACGGCAGGTACCAGGCCACCTTGCTGCCGGTGGCGAACCGGTGGATCGGGTACAGACGCAGCCAATGGGCCAGGGGCAGCAGCAACCACAGGACGCAGCCCATCAGTCCGGCACCGCCCAGGGCCCGGCCCAGCATCCACCAGCGTTCCTCGCTCATCGACCGGCGGAGTTCCGGCCCGCCATCCCAGGTGAGCAGGCACCAGGCCGCCAATGCCCCCACGGGGATCAGGAACAGCAGCAGAAGCTTCACGCCCCGGCCGATGCCCACGCTGAGGGCGGGTCCACCGCCGCCGCCGGCCTCTTTTTTGGGTTTGTCTTTCGGTTTGTCCTTGGCCATGGGTGGGAGTGTCTGACGGTCCCGGGCAGGGGAAGGGCATGCCGCTAGCGGGGCTTGCGCCCCAGCCCGACTTCGCCGCTACGCGGCTCGCCTGCTGCGCAGATCACCGCTACGCGGTGATCGACCTGGTGCGACCCCGGCTACGCCGGGGCGTTGCGCTGCGCGCAACCAAGCCCCGTCCCCGCTCGCGCGCGCAGGCGCGCTCGGGGGAT
>CANIXE010000200.1 GCA_947470885.1 Planctomycetota bacterium | reverse complement strand
TGTAGGCCGGAGTCCCCATGGCCAGACCCACCGCAGTCAGGTCGGTGCTGTCGTTGTGCTCGTTGGTGTCCTTGGCCAGGCCAAAATCCGCAATCTTGGCAATACCGTCCTTGGTGATCAGGATGTTATCCGGCTTGATGTCCCGGTGGACGATATTGGTCTGGCTGACATGGGCCAAACCGGCCAGGGATTGGCAGATCAGGGGCAGCAGTTCGGGCAACGGGACCACCAGGCGCTCGCCGATCAGCTTGGCCAGGGAATAGCCCTCGATGAATTCGTTGACCATGTACCACAGACCGTCGTGGACCCCGAAATCGTACACGGCGACGATGTTGGGATGGTTGATCCGGGCGATGGATTTGGCCTCCCGTTCAAACCGGCGGATGAATTCCTTGTTCTCATACAAGGCCTTGTTGAGAATCTTGATCGCCACCATCCGGTCCAGGCTGACCTGGCGGCCTTTATACACGACCCCCATTCCGCCTTGGCCGATCTTCGTCTCCAGGCGGTACCCGCCAAACGTACGGTCCACCAACTGATCCGCGTCCGGATAAATCCGGATCTCACTGGACGAGGTTGGTGCCCCCGGGGCCTTGCCCTGGACAATGTCGACGGACATCTCGGTGGGATCACGGGCCTCATCTTGGGCGCGGATGGGGATCGCCGAGGGTGGCTGAAGGGTCGTCGAGGTGGATGCAACAGGCCCATCCAGCCCGGTGATGTCGGGCAGGCGCGGTAATTCCACTGCGGAACTTTTCTCGATACCGGGAAGAGTCATGGGCGGGGTGCTGCCGAGGGTACTGGCTGGCTGGCCTCGACGCAACCCAGGTGATGGTCAGATTCTGGGGCAATTAGTCGGCCCAAAACCACCTCTCGCACCGTACCTCGATGCCCAGGGAATCGTTACAGACGTTCCCCCGGGCTCTAGCGTCAGAATTCGACGGAGAGGTTGCTGCCCAGGCAGTAGATCAGGTTCTTGTCGGGGGTAGGACCCGGGGCCACGTCGACGTAGGCCTCGCCGGGGAGGAAGCCGCCGGCGAACAGCTTAATGGTGGTCGACAGGGTGTACTGCCAGCTGAAGGTCAGATCGCCCTCCTGGCCAAAGTCCCGGTTGCCGTTGGCCGTGGCCTGGTCAGTCCGGTAGTAGCCGTAGATGGCATTCAGGCGGATCCGGTTCCGGTCATCAAAGGCCAGTCCGGCCTTGAGCTTGAGGGCCTGGAGATCCCCTGCGAGATAACGGGACAGCTCACCGTAGTGTTCGTGTTCGACGATGTAGGTGTCGCTGACGCCTTCCCAGTTGTTGACGAAAGCGTGGTTCTTGCCGGTCTTAGCCGGATCGTCGGCCTCGCCGCTGAGGAGGTCGACCTGCCCGCCGAAGACCAGGGCCTGGGGGCTGTAGGCATGCCAATCCAGGCCTGCATTGCCGCCGTAGCCCAGGTATTCGATGTCATCGAACTGGTTACCCCGCTGGAGGGCGCCCTCGGCGAACAAGTCAAAATCCCCAAGACGGAATTCACTACCCACATAATAGGTCATCAGCCGGTCACCGGCAGGGCCGTCGATGAACTGGGCCTTGCCCTCGGTGCTGGGGTAGAGCGGATCATTCCAGGCGGCAACGTGGCGGTTGGGAACCTTGCGCTCCAGGGTCAGCATCCCCGAGATGAACACCCGTTGGTCGCCGGCCCGCTCGGGCTTCCAGTCGGCGGCGATGCCCGCCAGGGTGCTGGCCCCGGGCACGGCATAGGCGAACACTCCCAGGTCCAGGCCCTCGCTGATGTTCCAGTTGGCCGTGCCGCCATCCCACGAGGTCACCCGGGGATGGTTGGCCGAGCTGTCGTACAGAAAGGCACCGTGTTCCCGGCGCAGGTTCCACGACACCGGCATCCGACCGATGCGCAGGCCGAATGAGTCAAAACCGAGGAAATCCTTGAACTCGGCGAAGGCGTCATCCACCACCGTGAACCCGGAACGGTTTTTGCCCGTGGGATCGTCAGCGGTGTTATCACCGGCTTCGGCCTCGTAGGCGAGGGTAATATTGACCGAGACTTTCTCGTTGGGCTTGACGATGGTCCCGAATTCGGCGCGGATGTTGCCATAGCCCCGGTGGTCGCTGACGTCGCTGTTGCCCGACAAGTACTGGCCCTGGTTGATAACGTCCATGTCCAGCAAGCCGCGGATCACCGTCACCCGCTGCTGGCCGACGCCGAAGCGCGGACCCGGGGCGAACTCGGTGGCGGAGGGCAGGGAGCTGCCGGAATCCGCCGCGAAGGCGATACCGGATAACAGGCAGGCGACGGGCACGGACAGACGCATGGGGCGATCCCTCGGGGCGGGGAGGCTACCGGGGGTTGCCCGGGCCGGAAGGGCGGAATCCCGGTGCGCCTTAGGGATCGTCATTGGATTTGGACGGGGTCGGGGAGGCGGCGCCGTCCGATCGTCCGGTCGGCCGAACAAGCCTTGGCAGGCGGACCTTCCCGCCAGGGTAGCGGCCCATGCCCCCCGCCAGCCACGCCGCCACCATCCTCCATCTCCTCGCTGGCCTGGACACCGCCGGCGTGGAACGAGCCCTGGGGGATCCCGGGCATCCAGCCTTTACCCATGCCGCCGCCCTGGCGGATAGTGCCGATAGCGCCGATGAAAGTGAACGGGGTGCCGGCCTGGGAGCCCTGTTCGCCGGCTTGGTGGAGCCCCTCAACGACAGCTTCCGCCCCGCCGGCCGGGCGGCCTACGCCCGGCTGTTCACCCACATCGTCTGGCGGACCTGCGCCCGGGATCCGGCCCTGACCCGGGGCCTAGCGAGCTTCAGCATTCCCGACGAAGCCGCCCTCTACGCCCGCTACGCCCGGGCACGCCGGGGCACCGACCCCCTCCCGACGGGGCCAGTCCGGCGCATCCTGATCCTGTCCCGGGTGACCATCGGTGCGGACGTGTTGCTGACCACGGTGGTGGTCCAGCGCCTGCACCAGCGCTTCCCCGACGCCGAACTGGTGATCCTCGGAGATGCCAAGCTGTCCGGCCTGGTGGGGGGATTGCCCCAGGTCCGGGTGCGCCCCTTGGCCTACGGCCGGCGGGGCCCCCTGCGGGAGCGCCTGGGGGCCTGGCTGGGCCTGGTGGAGGCCGTGACCGCTGAAACCCCAGATCTGGTGGTCGCCCCGGACAGCCGCCTGGATCAGCTGGGCATCCTGCCGGTGACCGCCGATCCGGCGCGTTACCTCCTGTGGGAAAATACCTTACCCGATGACCTGCCCGCAGAATCCCTGGCCGCGGCGGTGGACCGGGCCTTGGCCCGACGCCTGGGACTGGCCGGCCCCCGGATCATGCCCCGGGTCGCCTTCGACGGCCCGACCGAAAACCAGCGTCAACGTCTGGCGGCGGCCTTCGGCCCGGCACCCCTGGCGGCGGTGAAGCTGGACCACGGGGGCAACCCCGCCAAGGCCCTGCCCCGGGCCGCCGAGGTGGCCCTCCTCCGCCACCTGAAATCGGCGGGCTGGCGGATCCTCCTCGACCGGGGCTTCGGCCCCGCCGAACTGGCCAACAGCGATGCCCTGCTCCACGACGCCGGCTGGACCGGGGTGGACATCGACGACAGCGGCAAGGGCCTGGGCCTGGACGTCAGTCACCTGGCCCCCGGGGCCCTGGCGGGAGCGACGGTGATCCGCTTCCACGGTAGCATCGGCGGCTGGGCGGCGGCCCTGGCGGGGTGCGGCCTGGCGGTCAGCTACGATAGTGTTGGTCACCACCTGGCGGCGGCCCTGGGGGTACCCCTGGTTACAGCGTTCACCGGCCACCCGGACCAACGATTCGCCACCGCCTGGAGCCCCCAGGGACCGGGGAAGGTGACGGTAGTGGAGATACCGACGGAAATGAAGGAGCAGCCGGAGCAGTGGGAACGAGTGATGAAGGAATGTTTGAATGCTCGAATGCTCGAATGCTCGAATGAGCGGACGACGGGATGACCGGATGACCGGGGTGGTTGGCGGGGGTGGACGCCCACCCTTCCGCCGGCGGGGTCCGGCCCATACTCCCGCCCCATGCTGACGGTCATCGACAATTACGACAGTTTCACCTGGAACCTGGTCCAGTATTTCTGGGAGCTGGGTGCCGAGGTGAAGGTCTACCGCAACGACGAACTATCCGCTGAGGCGGTCCTCGCCGAGAAGCCCGAGCGGATCGTCATCAGCCCCGGGCCGTGCTCCCCCACCGAGGCCGGAATCAGCCTGGACGTGATCGCCGCCGCCGCCCGCACCGGCACTCCCCTCCTGGGGGTCTGCCTGGGCCATCAGTCCATCGGCCATGCCTTCGGCGGCCTGGTGCGCCGGGCCGACCGGCTGATGCACGGCAAAACCAGCCGAATCCGCCACGACGGGAAGGGCGTGTTCGCCACCCTCCCCAGCCCGTTCACCGCCACCCGCTACCACAGCCTGGTGGTGGATGCCGCCCTGCCCCCGGATCTGGAGCCCACCGCCTGGACCGAGGACGCCGGGGAACTGATGGGCGTCCGTCACAAGACCCTGCCCATTGAAGGCGTCCAGTTCCACCCGGAAAGCTTCCTCACTGAGCACGGCCACTTGATGCTCAAGAACTTCCTGGCCTTCCCCGGGGGCCGGCGGTGACCGACCCGGAACACGACGGCGGTCCGATGTTCACCGGGAGCGCCGAACCCGAGAGCGTCGAGACAGAGGAGATCAAGGCCGGGAGCGCCGGCCGCCTGGCCGGCTCGTCTTCCCATAACCCCATCGAAGCCGAACCAAGGCAGGCCGGCCTGGAGGCCGGCGCTCCCGGCCTCGAACTCGACGCGACTGGCGACGAACCCAGCGACGCCGACGACGTCACTGGGAGCGCCGAGCGCCAGCTCGGCTCGTCTTCCGATATCCCCGACCC
>CANIXE010000199.1 GCA_947470885.1 Planctomycetota bacterium | reverse complement strand
TCCGGCCTACATGTCGCCGGAACAATGCATGGGCCGTAAACTCGATGGCCGGAGCGACCAATATAGTCTGGGGGTCACCGCCTACCTGGCGTTGACCGGGGAAAAACCCTTCACCGGCCAATCATCGTTCGAAGTGATGACCAAGCAGCGGGAGCACATCCCGCCCTCCCCCAGCCTGCTCAATCCCGCCATTCCCCAGGAGATTTCCCAGGTGGTGATGCGGATGCTGGCCAAGGCCCCGGAGGATCGCTACCTCAATGCCGAGGTCTGTCGTCATGCCTGGTTGGACACCGCAGAGCGCCTGGGCCTGGGGGGATTCGCCAAAACCCGTTCCGGTGAACACGAAATTCCCGGTTTGTGGACGAAGCCAGCCACGGTGACGCCAGCGGTTCCCGGTGCCCCGATACCCCAGCGTTCCGGACGCATTGCCACGCCGTTGGAAATGCCCCCCGCCCGGCCCGTCACCATGTCGTCAGCGGCCATTGGGCTAGACGCCGTTTCCCAGGCATCGACCAGCGGCGAATTTCGGATGTCCAAGGTCGCAGATCGGCGAAAATCCAGTGGAGAACAGCAAGTTTCCAGCGATCGGACCCGGCGTGGTCCCATGGAGTCCACCCACGAGGCGACCTCGGTCAATGCCACAACGGAATCCCGGATCGGCTCTGAACGCTATCGCGGCCCCGGGGGCGCCACCTGTGTCCGCTGTGGGCATCTGAACCGCCCTGAAGTCCCCACCTGCGTCCGCTGCGGCGCAATGGTCAAGGGTGGTGATTCCGCCGCGGCGATGCGGGACCAGCTCCAGGAGGCCCAGCGCCTCACCGACCAGGGGCACCACCGGGATGCGGCCACGATCTGGGCCCGTCTGGCCGATCAGGAGACCGATCGTCGGCAACGCAGCATCCTCCGGGCCAAGGAACGGGAGGTCCGCAAGGCGGATCTCGACCGGCAGATGGGGGATGTCATCAATCGAGCCCGCAGCCTGGTGGACCGGGGTGACCTCAC
Organism: Planctomycetota bacterium; assembly: GCA_947470885.1. Lineage (GTDB taxonomy): Bacteria > Planctomycetota > UBA11346 > UBA11346 > UBA11346 > CAIUVD01. The sequence goes on along the minus strand of CANIXE010000199.1, from coordinate 3,962 downwards.
CCATGCCTTGGAGGTATTGGAGCAGGGCCAGCGTCTGGTGGCTGAAACCACCACGAATTACGGGAAGGAGGCGGAACCCGGCCTCATCAGCGAAGTGGCTGCCCTCCGCCGGCGCTTGGCGGTCAGGCGTTGGCAGCGCACCGCCATGATCATCGGTGTCATCATCGTCCTGTGTGCCGGCTTGGCGGTTGCCTGGTGGCAGGGCTATCATGGGACGGTGGCCCCCGTTCCGGAAGTTCGCTAATGTCCACCATCGGTTCCGCAGGATCACCCGGAACAACCGGAATCCTCCGCTGTCCCCGCTGTCGGACGCCCCATGACGGACACCAGGGCAGTGGCGGTTCCCTGGAATGCGCGGTGTGCGATCACCATTGGCACCCGTCCAAGATCGGCAGCGGCCAGATCAGCACCAGTTCCGGGATTCCGACCCCAGCGGCGTCAGTGGCGCCCCGGCCTTCGGGCCGCCCGGCCACCGAGGAGTACCTCCCTGGGGATCCCCAGACTGAGGCGACCCGTCATGGGCCCCTGACCGAACGCAAGGATGGCCGTCGTTCCGGCCGCCAGGTGGTGGTCCGACCCACCCCCGAGGCGATCATCCTGGACCAGAAGCAAAGCAGTGACCTGTTCGAACGCCTGGAGATTGAAGCTCGGAGCAGTCGGGGTGAACTGGTGGCCCTGCCTGCCCACCCAGAGATTGGCCGCCCCGGCGACCTGGGGACCACAGCTGCCGCAGCCGATGCCCAGAAAGTCTCGTGCCCGGTGTGCGGCGTGCGCTTCGAGCGCCAGCCGGGCCAGCGGCACAACTGCCCTCAGTGCACCACGTCGTTCGACGAGAGCACTGGCCGATTGGAGGTCGGACTCGGGGCTGGCGACCGGCTGATCGGGGCGACCATCCACGGCTGCCTGATCGACCGCAAGCTGGGCGAGGGTGGCATGGGCGCGGTCTATCACGCCCGCCAGCTCAGTCTCGACCGCAGCGTCGCGGTGAAGATCCTGCCCCCGGACCTGGCTCGAAACCGCAACTTCATCCAGCGTTTCGAGCGGGAGGCCAAGAGTCTCGCCCGGATCAACCACCCGAACATCCTGCATATCTACGATTTCGGCGAAGACCCGGTGATCGGCCTGTATTTCATGATGATCGAATACGTCGAGGGCCTGGACCTTGGCGAGATCATCAATCGCAAAGGTCAGGTCTCGCCCCTGGAGATGCTGGATCTGCTGCGTCAGGCCCTGACCGGCCTGGAAGCCGCCGCGGAAAAGGGCGTGATCCATCGGGACATCAAGCCCGACAACCTGATGATCACTGACAATGGCACGGTGAAGGTCAGCGATTTCGGCCTGGCCAAGGGCATGGTTGCCCAAGTCGGAGTCACTGCCGCCGGGGTCCGGGTGGGTACACCAGCATTCATGTCCCCGGAGCAATGCGACGGCGCCGACGTGGATTTCCGGAGCGATGTCTACAACCTGGGGGCCACCGCCTACCTGTGCCTCACCGGCCGCCTGCCCTTCGACGGCGAGACCCCGTTCTCGATCATGCTCAAGCACAAGACGGAAATCCCGTCGTCGATGCTGACCATCGATCCCACCATCGACGAGGAGGTCGACACCCTGATCCTGCGGATGCTCGCCAAGAAACCGGATCAGCGCTGCCTCAACCTCAACGAGCTCATCCACGAGGTGGAGCGCCTGGAAGTAAAGCTCTCGGGCACCGATTCCATCCTCCGCAAATCCCGTGGGCCGTTCCGGGCGGTGCGCAACCGAATCCCCATCAATGTCCATGCGGAGCCGCCAGGTCCGACCCTCGACCGGCAGGAGGACAGTCCATCGGATCGGTCACAGAATCGAAAACTCAGTCCGCTGAGCAAGTTGGCGGGCCTGGAAACCCTGCCGGAATTCACCGGTCCGACGCCCCAGGAGTCCAAGCCATCGGTGGATCAGATCCCTGGGAATGAAGGCTGGCAGAAGCTGGCGGCGGACCTGATTCCCCTGCCCCAGATCACGGCCTCCCATGCGCCGACCCCGGGGACGGATTCGTTGCCCATGGAGCCCATGATCCCGGATATGCGCCGGGATTCCTCATCCCGGCTCCAGATCCCGGGCGGTCCGGCCTCCCTGGCCACCCCCATGCCGGTAACCACCGATTTGACCAAGAGCCGGAGCAGTGGCCGACTCTCCTCTGGTCGGTTGGATGGTCAGCGTCCTAGTCGCAAGGTGGAGGCGGAGCTTGCCCAGGCCCGGGAACGCAGCCGGCAGATCGAAGCGGAAACCCTGGTGACGGCTGGGGACCGTATGGCGGGTGATGGAGCCTGGCGGGAGGCGATTCGCCAATGGCAGGCGGCGGCGGATATCCTCACCCCTGGATCGATCCGTCGGGCCGAAGTCTTGGATCAGATTCATCTTGCGGAACGAACTCTTGGCGTCCGCCGGGCGGTCCGCCGGATCATTTTCACTGCAGGGATCACTGCAGCCCTGGTTTTCGCGGTTTTCCTCGGTACCCCGCCCTTCCACAACTGGATGGCAGACCAGAGTTACCGCACCCTCCGGGATGGTCTGGTGGCGTTGCCGAATTCCCAGGCCAGGAGCTCTGCCCTGAAAGAATTCGCCACGGGTGAGGGACTTCCCTGGAAGTGGTATGGGACGGTATTCGGCTTGGGTTATCGGGTCGAGGCGGGGGAAAAGGCCGCCATCCAGGCCCAGGCCGAGGCGGAAAAGCCCCGGGCAACCCGGGTGGATCCGGTGCCGAAAATCAAGCCGGCCCAGGTCGTGATTCCCGCGGATTCCACCTGGGAAGAAGTGGTGCGTCTGGCGGGTGTGGCCCGGAGTGCAGGAACCTTTACTTCGGCATTGGCCAATCTCGAAAAGATGGCGAAGAACGAGCTCCAACAGCAAGACGATCAGATCAAAGCCATTCTCAGTACCCGGGCGGGCGGGAACCATGCGGCGGTCCTCGATCAGACCGTGGCCTTCCGCGCCCGGCATACCCGGGCAGCCCCCGGAACCCTGGCCAGGCTGCCAGTGGCGATCCGGATTCAGGTGAAGATCACGGCCTCCCCGGCCCCAGCCGATCTCACGATCCTGGTGGATGGTGTGCCGGCGATGCTGCCCAGAACCACCTTGGATGCCCAGGACCTGCCCCACGTGGAATTGCCCATCACCCGGATGGTTGGTCGGGAAACCACCTTGGTGGCCCAGGCGAATGGGTGGACATTCGATCAGACGACCTTGGCCCCAGAGGTTGGTACTGACTTGGTCACCATGGTGCTCCGTCCGGTGCCGGTCTGGCACCTTCCTGAAACCCGCAGTGATTGGGGAACGGTCACTTCATTCGGTCCGACGTTGGCCGTCCTCCGGGCGGATGCCCTCACTTTGATCCGTGTGGCCGATGGTGGTCTGGTCGCCCGGTATCTGTCCGGTGGACGGACCCTTACCCCTTTCCTTCGGTTACTGCCTGGCGGCCGGGTGCTGGTGGGTTCGGATGACGGTCTGATTCAGGCGCTGTCTCCGGGGTTGGTGCCGGAGCAGGTGTTTCATCGGGGTCACACCCCGGTCACCACCATGGCGAATATCGAGTTGAGCTACCAGTCCGGGAAATGGATCCGCTTGGTCGTTGAAGATGCACCGGGCAAGCGATCCCTCGCCGCCTGGGACGGCGTTCGGGAATGGTGGTCTGCTTCTGCGATCCTCCCCGGCCTTCCCCCGTTCATCATGCATGTCGAGGATCGGATCCTGGTCATTGACGCCCAGATCGCCCATTTTTTTGAAGAAGACGGCAAGGCCATCTGCGATGTCGTCCTGCCAGCGGCCCGTTCTGGTCCCGTTCTCATCAGTGGTCGCCGGGAACTGGTGAGCCCGTCTCCGGGGGGTAGTTATCGGTTGATCCTGGGGGATCGCTCCGATCCGTTGCGGGTTACCGCCGATCCATTGCTGACCGGCTTGGGCAAAGGCTTGATCGCCGCCGACTC
>CANIXE010000198.1 GCA_947470885.1 Planctomycetota bacterium | reverse complement strand
GTGTTCCACCAGGACCCGGACCTTGGCGGCAGTGCCGTCGGCGCTGTCCACCACCCGGACCTTGTAGTCCGTGAGATGCAGTCCCGCCAAGGTGGGGAAGGTGGGCTCCAGGGCCTTACGCAGGGCGTGGGCCAGGGCATCCACCGGTCCGCGACCCTCGGCGGCGCACAGGCGTACCTCGCCAGCCACCGTGACCTTTACCGTGGCCTCCACCAGATCGGTGGCATCCCCCGGCGTGCCCAGGCCGTGGATCCGGTAATGGTGAAGGGCGAAAGACGGTGACCACAGGCCCAGATGTCGGCGGACCAGCAGTTCGAAGGAGGCTTCCGCCGCCTCGTAGCTGTAGCCCGCGTTCTCCTTGGCCACCACCTCGTCGAGGACGGCCTTCAACAGGGCGCCATCGGTGAGCCGAGGATACTTGGCCGCCAATTTGGCCTGGACGTTGGAGCGTCCGGACAGCTCGCTGACCAGGATCCGCCGGGTGTTGCCAATGACCTCGGGGACGATGTGTTCGTAGGTCCGGGCCAGGCGCTGGACCGCGCTGACGTGGATGCCGCCTTTGTGGGCAAAGGCACTGCGACCGACGAACGGCTGGTTGGTCGGGCCGTTGACGTTGATCCGCTCCCAGACCAGGCGACTGGCTTCGGTCAGGCGGGACAGGTGGCCCTCGGGCAGGCACCGGTATCCCAGCTTCACCTCGGCATTGGCGATCACCGAGGTCAGGTCGGCATTGCCGCAGCGTTCGCCGATACCGTTGATCGTCCCCTGTACCTGGGTGCAGCCCGCGGCCATGGCTGCCAGGGTGTTGGCCACCGCCACGCCGCCGTCGTTGTGGGCATGGATGCCCAGCACGGCGTCCGGTAGGTGGGCGCGCACGGCCTGGACGGCCTCAGTGACCTGCTGGGGCAGGCTGCCGCCATTGGTGTCGCAGAGAATCAGGCGCTCTGCTCCCGCCCGGTGGGCCGCCGCCAGGGTCTCCAGGGCATACGGCGGATTCGCCCGCCAGCCGTCGAAGAAGTGTTCGGCGTCGTAGAACACTGGCCGACCGGACGCCTCTTTCAGGTAGGCCACGCTGGAACCGATCATCGCCAGGTTGTCGTCCAGGCCGACCCGCAGGGCCTCGGTGACGTGAAGATCCCAGGTCTTGCCGAAAATGCAGATGACGTCGGCCTGGGCCGCCACCAGCTTCTGCAGATTGGGATCTTCCGCCGGGGCGTTCTTGACGTGACGAGTGCTGCCGAAGGCCGTGATCTTGGCGGTGGTCCGGGTCCGGTTCCGGACCTCGACGAAGTAGGCCTCATCCTTGGGGTTGGACCCCGGCCAGCCGCCTTCGACATAGGCAACCCCCAGCCAGTCCAGGGCCTCGGTGAGGGCCAGCTTGTCCGCCAGGCTGAGGTTCACGCCCTCGCCTTGGCTGCCGTCCCGCAGGGTGGTGTCGTAGATTTCCAGGTTGGTCATGGGAGGTCCGAGCTGGCGAATGGCGAAAAGGGTGAAACGAAACAACCACCCGCTCGGACGGGTGGCTGGTCACAGCAGCACGCGGATCTCCGAGCGGGATAGGTTAGCCGGAACGGCTAATTCGCCCAGGAAGGATCAGGTTGCGCATGGGCGGATATTATGGGATGCGGATGCGGCGCAACCCTGGGACGGTCGGGATCAGGCTGGAATCGCCTGAACCGTGGTGCTGGTGGGGTCGGCGTCGTTCTTCGCCTTGTCCTTCTTCAGCGCCTCCTCGGCGGCGGTCTCATCGCCCACGGTCTGGGCGATGACGTCCTCGATGCTGGTGACCCCGCGCAGGCAATTCAGGAGTCCAGCCCGACGCAGGCTGATCATCCCCGTTTCCAGCGCAATTTTCCGAATCTCGATGTCGCTTCCCCCGGCGATGATCACCCGGCGAATATCGTTGTTCATCTCCATGCATTCGATCAGGGCGAATCGTCCCTTGTAGCCGTTGTTGCACAGGGAACAGCCCACCGCCTTCATCAACTTCAAACCTTCGATCTCCTCCGGGGTGAACCCCAGCTTCAGGCATTCTTCCCGGCCGGGGATCTCCTCCTTGGGCATCGGAACCTTGCAGTTGGCGCACAACCGCCGGCCCAGGCGTTGGGACAGGACGACGCTGACCGTCGACGCCACCATCAACGGCTCGATGCCCATGTCGATGATGCGGGTGATGGTCGAAGGCGCATCGTTGGTGTGCAGGGTCGACAGCACCAAGTGGCCGGTCAATGCAGCCTTCACCGCGATTTCGATGGTCTCCTGGTCACGGATCTCACCGATCATGATGGTATCAGGGTCTTGGCGCAGGAGGGCGCGCAGGGCGGAGGCGAAGGACAGGCCGCGTTTGGGATTCACGTGGCACTGGTTGATGCCTTCCAGCTCGTATTCCACGGGGTCTTCCACCGTGTTCACGTTTTCTTCCGGGTTCATCACCGTCTTGAGGCACGAATACAAGGTGGTAGATTTGCCCGAACCCGTGGGTCCGGTCACCAGCACCATCCCCTGGGGCAGGGACAAGCCGCGATTCAGGATTTCATAGACCCGGGGTTCCAGGCCGATCTCCTTCATGTCCTTCAAGTTGCCCTTGGCGAGGATACGCATGCATATCTTTTCGCCGTAAACCAGGGGCAGGGAGTTCACGCGGACGTCGCACTTCTTGCCTTCCATGCTGATCTGGATGCGGCCGTCCTGGGGCTTGCCGCGTTCCGCGATGTTCATGGTGTCGGTCATGATCTTGATGCGCGAACAGATCGCCCGTTCCAGCTTCTTCGGCAGGTTGGGGAAGGCCTCGGTGAGCATTCCGTCGATCCGCAGTCGGACCCGGGTGCGCTTTTCACAAGGCTCAATGTGGATGTCCGAAGCGCCGGTCTTCAAGGCCCGGCTGAAGATCTGCTTCACGATCTTCACCGCCGGGCTGTCGTCGCCCATGCTTCCCAGATCGCCATCGCTCTTCTTCTCGTCCTCTTTTTCCTCCTGCTTGGCGTCCTCCAGGTTCAGATCATCATCCACGGGCATTTCTTCCATCATCGCCGCCACCTCTTTTTCGGCGGCATGGAACGCACTATCGATGGCTTTGAGGATGGCCCGCTCGGTGGACAATACGGGCATGATCTGGCGGCCGAACTGGAGCTTCAGGTTATCCATCAAGATGACGTCGTAGGGATTCGCCACCGCCAAGGTCAAGTAGTCGCCGATCATCGCCAGGGGTATATTCATACCCGCCTTGGCGGAATCCTCGGTGATCAGGTCGTTGCCCTTGTTGAGCAGCTTTAGCTCCTCCAGGTCGACCTTGATCTTGTCCAAGTCCAGGGCCGGCACACCGCTATCCTCGCTGACCAAACCCAACAACGTCTGCTCATCGATCAGTTCGCCTTCCACCACCAGCTTCGCCAGCAACTGGTTCTCTTTGCTCGCCTTCTCCACCAGGGGCGTGAACTGCGCCTCATCCACCAGCCCGTTCTTGCGCAGGATGTTGGCGAGCTTGCGGTTGTAGCCGATGACATTGGCCATGGGGAATTACCTTGCGGAAGGCCGATTGGACAGGGATGTCGGCACGGGCACTCAGAGCTTGTTGGAGGCGAGGACCTGACTGATCTCGCTCATCCGGGTCAAGAACACCTGGAGGGTACACCCGGTCTGGGTCTCGATCTCCTTCAAGATGTCCTCGGACAGCATCCCGGCGATGGCGATGACCAAGACCGAACCCATGGAATCCAAGGGCACGAACTGATAGCGGCGCATCATCTGGGGCTCGAAGATTTCCAGCAGTTCCTTGGGGATCTTATACTGGGTCGGTTTGATGTAGGGGATGCCAAACTGGCCGATCAGCACCGACACCATCTTGTCTTCGGTGATCAGCTTATTCTCGATCAGGCACTCGCCGAACAGCTTGCCGCTCTGGTGCTGCAGGCGCAGGGCATCCTGGACCTGGGCCTCGCTGAGCAGGCCCTGCTCGACCAGCAATTCTCCGAGCTTTTTCCGGGTGAGCCGGTTGATGGCAACCATGGGGGATCCTTGGGGTCCTGGGGGCCCGGCTCAGCCGGGTTTGATGTTGTCGCGTTCCGCCATCCGTCGCAGGTCATCCGGATCAGTGGAACGCTGGACCGCCATCTCCCAGGTGATGCTGTGGGCCTTGTACAACTCGTAGAGACTCTGGTTCATGGTCCGCATCCCGGACTTGGCCCCGGTTTGGATGATCGACGGGATCTGATGGCATTTGTCATCCCGGATCAGGGCCCGGATGGCGGAGTTGGGCAACATGATCTCGGCAGCCAGGGCCCGGCCCCGGCCCGAGGCCTTGGGCAGCAGCTGCTGGCAGAACACCCCGACGAGCACGAACGACAGCTGGGTGCGGATCTGGTTCTGCTGGTGGGCGGGGAACACGTCGATGACCCGGTTGATGGTCTGGACGCAGTCCGAGGTGTGCAGCGTGGCGAAGGTCAGATGCCCGGTCTCAGCCAGGGTCAACCCGGCTTCGATGGTTTCCTTGTCACGCATTTCGCCGATCAGCACGGTGTCCGGGTCCTGGCGCAGCACCCGGCGCAACGAAGTGTGGAAGCCCTGGGTATCGTTGCCCACCTCCCGCTGATTGACCAGGCACTGCTTATTCCGATGGACGAACTCGATGGGGTCCTCGATGGTCATGATGTGCTCACGCCGGGTCGAGTTGATGTAATCAATCATCGCCGCCAGGGTGGTGCTTTTGCCGGACCCCGTGGCCCCGGTGACCAGGACCAGCCCCTGGGGCAGGTCGCAGAGCTGGCGGCACACGGTGGGCGGCACGCCCAGCTGTTCAAAACTGTAGATTTCATAGGGGATGGTGCGCAGGACCGAACCCACGGCCCCCCGCTGGTAGAACACGTTCACCCGGAACCGGCCCACGCCTTGCAGGCCGAAACTCATGTCGAGTTCCTGATCCTGCTCGAAGCGGGCGATCTGTTCCTGGTCGAGAACCGAATAGACCAGCT
>CANIXE010000197.1 GCA_947470885.1 Planctomycetota bacterium | reverse complement strand
CGGGCGGCATGCGAGCCGGGCTGGTGCCCGGCGCTCCCAGGGCGTTGCTAAACGTCAATGCGGTTAAAACGAGAATCCCCGGCGTACCGGATACGCCGGGGATTCTCGTTTTAGTCAAAAAAAGCGTCTGGAAACGCGAGTGGGGCGCAGATGCAAGGCGCTTCAATCGCGTTTCCCAGGTTCAGTAGGCGGACATCGACGGATCGATCTCCTGGCCCCAGGCCAGGATCCCGCCGGCCAGGTTCACCACGTTGGTGAAGCCGTGCTTCTCCAGGGTTTGCAGGGCTTTCATGCTCCGGGCGCCGCTGCGGCACTGGCTGACGATCAGCTTGCCCTTCCAAGCCGCGATCTCCTCCAGGCGCTGGGGCAGCTGGCCCAGGGGGATGTTCACGTTGCCCTCGATCTCGCAGATGCGCAGCTCGTGGGGCTCCCGAACGTCCAGCAGCAGGTGCTCGGTACCGGCATCCCGGATCTTCTGGTATTCCGTGACATTGATTTCGCGGCCCATGGGCTTGCTCTCCCCGCGGCCGAGGCCGCAGAACTGCTGGTAGTCGATCAGCTTGGTGACGGTGGGGTGGTCGCCGCAGACCGGGCATTTGGGATCCCGGCGCAGCTTGAGGGTGCGGAATTCCAGGTTCAGGGCGTCGTAGCGGAGGAAGCGCCCGGCCAGGGACTTGCCGATGCCGGTGATGGCCTTGATGGCCTCGGTGGCCTGGATCATCGCGATGGTGCCGGGGAGGACGCCCAGGACGCCGCCCTCGCTGCAGGAGGGGACTTCGCCCGGGGGCGGCGGTTCCGGGTAGAGGCAGCGGTAGCACGGACCCTTACGGCTGCCGTCGGCATTCTTGCGCCCGTCGAACACCGTGGCCTGGCCTTCGAAGCGGTAGATCGAGCCGTAGATGTTCACCTTTTCCAACAGGACGCAGGCATCCCCCACCAGGTAGCGGGTGGGGAAGTTGTCGGTGCCGTCGACGATCACGTCGTACTTGGCGATGATCTCCAGGGCATTGCCGGAATTGATGCCTTCCTCGTAGACATCCACCTGGACGCCGGGATTCAGATCCTGGACGCCCCGCTTGGCGCTCTTGGCCTTGCTGGTGCCCACGTCCTGGGTCCGGTGGATGACTTGGCGCTGGAGGTTGGACACATCCACCACGTCGAAGTCCATGATCCCCAGGCGGCCCACGCCGGCGGCAGCGAGGTACAGGGCCAGGGGCGAGCCCAGGCCGCCGGCGCCGATGAGCAGTACCGAGGATTTGAGGAGCTTTTCCTGGGCGGCTTCACCGAATTCCGGCAAGGTCAGGTGGCGGGCGTAGCGGAGGTATTGGTCGGAGGAGAGCATGGGGGATTCCGAAACCCGGCATTCGGGATGCTGGGTTTTGCAAGGGTTCAGACGGGCGTGACGCCCTTCTTGAGGATGATATTGCCGTATTTTGCCAGTTCGCCGGTCATGACCACGGCGAAGGCGGTCTTGGCCCGGTTGTAGAAGGCGAAGCGCTCGATCCGGGTTACCGGCTGGTGGTCCGGGGCGTGGCGCTTGATGGCGATGAGGTATTCCTGCTCGACCTTGGGATCCAGGGTGTCGCCGGGCACCGCGGCCATCATCCCCAGGTGGTCTTTGGCATATTGGTCGAGGACGAACAGGGGCAGGATCCCGTCCAGGAGGGCGGGGATGCGGATGCCATCCGCGCGGAGGACCCGGCCGTTGAAGGTCTCGCCAGGGAAATGGGCGTCGGCGAGGACGATCTCATCGCCGTGCCCCATCCGCCAGAGGACGGCAAGGAGTTCGGGGCTGAGGTTGGGGGAGATGCCGCGGAGCATGGGGACCTTGGAGGATAGGCCCGGGAGCATAGCTGCCGATGGCGCGGCGGAAGGCCTGTGGATGCTCCCGCCCATGCGCGCCCCGATCCTCCTTGTTCCCGCCCTGATTTCCGCCCTGGTCGCCGGGGGCTGCGCCCCCCGGGGCGAGAACACCTGGAAACCCGGTGTTCCGGCGAAAAAGAATACAGTGGTCATCGCCCCAGTAGCAACCAAGCCCCTGGCCAAGCTGTATGCCCAGGCCAGCGAGGACTTCGCCTACGACATCGCCAATCGGATCGATTTCCTCGGTCGGGATGCGGACGGGATGGCGGCGCCGGAGTTGCCGGTGGCGGATGATCCGGCCTGGGCGGCGGCAGTGCCGGCGGCTGCGGGCATCCCAGTGATCGTCCTCGTCCGGGTCACCGCCATCGAGCCCATTGTCAATGTCGGTCGGCCCCAGATGGAGGCCACCTGCGAGCTGCGGGCCATCGACGCCAGCGGCCGGGAGTTATTCGTGAAGACCGCCCACGGCCGGGCGGACACCACCTCCTCGCCCAAGTTGATGTCTGATTCTGCCAAACCGGAAAGCCAGGCGGCCTGGGCGGCGACGGCCAATGCCACCGGGGCCCTCATCGACTGGTTGCGTGCTCGCCCGGATCGGGAACTGGCCCCGGCGCCAGCCCCGGTGCCGCCGGTGGTCGTGCTGCCACCGGCCCTGGTGACCATCACCATCGCCAGTGAACCGGACCATGCAGATGTGCTGGTGGATGGGGTCTTGAAGGGCACGACGCCGATGGCGTTGAGCCTGCCCCGGCGGGAGGTCCGGCTGCGCCTGGAGCGCCAGGGCCGGATCCCCTGGGAACGGGTCTTCACCCCCGAGGCCGAGATGCAGCTGGCCCCCGCCCTGGATCAGGTTCAGTCCCCCGCGCCGGCCAACCGCTGACGGACCAAGTAGCGGATCCGCTCCACATCCAGCAGTTGGCCAGGGCAGTCGGTGCCCTTCCCGGGGACATCCCGGTGGCCGATGATCCGGGCCGCTGAAAGTGTGGGCACATGCCGGATCAGCAGGGCGCATAATTCGGCCAGGCGGGCCTCCTGGACCGGATCCGGAGCCTCCTCGTTGAATTTGCCGATCAGGCAGATGCCGATGCCCAGTTGGTTGTAGGGCCGGCCCTGCTCGCCGCCGCCGGCGTGGGCGCCTTCACGTTGGTTCCGCCAGCGGAAGGTGGGTTCCACTATCCCCAAGCCCATGTTCACGCCGTTGCCAATCACCAGGTGGTAGCCGATCCCGTCCCAGCCCTTTTGGCGGTGCCAACGATCGATGCTGGCGACGGAATCTTTGCGACTGTCGCTGTGGTGGATCACCAGATGGGTCCAGGGGCGCATCGCCGCCTCGGGGGGCGGCGCGAGTTCCTCCCAGGTCAGGGGCGTCAGGGGCGTGCCCCGGCCATAAACCTGCCAGCCAAGCCAGCCCACGAGGGCGATCAGGGCACACAGGGCCAGGATCAGGGCGGTGCGCTGGCTGCCCGGAGTACCAGGTGGAGAACCAGACGCAGATGATTCAGCCTGGAAAACGCTGATACGCTCTCCATTTGCAAGATTGTCCTTGAATTTCTCCGGATTTTCCATCGACATTATTCACCCAAAAGGTGTGTCTGGAAACGCAAGTGGTGCGCAGATGCAAGGCGCTTCAAGCCGCGGCATGGCAGCGCCATGGGAGGTTTGAAGCAACGCAGCAGGTGCGCTCCAATTGCGTTTTCCAGGTTCAGCGGTCGAGGAAGACGGCGACATCGGCGACCGGCAGCAGGTTGCCATCCGCCAGACGCCGGCGGCGCAGACAGACCCGCCAGTAGGGTCGCAGACGGTGGCCCAGGCTGCGGCCATGATCCTGGAGCCGCTTCCAGGTCCGGGGCAGATCCAGGACGGATCCCTGATGGGGTACGGAGAGTGCCACCAGTTGGCGGTAGTCCTCGATCATCACCCCGGCGCCCGGCCGGGGCATGCCGGTACAGGCCAAGCCGACCTGGCAGTCCCAGGCCTCCACGGCGTCATCGCCGGGGCCGGTGGCGAGCCAGATGGTGGTTGGACCATAGGCGTCGATGTCCTGTTCGTCCAGGAAGTTGCGCACTTGGGCGGCGAGGGCGTGGGGATCCAGCGGATAGCCGGTCACGGCCAGGGCGGCGAATCGCAGGTTGCCTTCGGACTTCACCAGGGGATCGGGCATGGGGCGGCATGCTCCAGGCGGGGGTGGATGGGCAAGACGGCTAAATTCCGCATTGACGATATTTGTTTAAACGTATAATTCTGCCGGAGACCACCATGATCACTATTCGCCCGGCTTCTGAGCGCGGCTACGCCAACCACGGTTGGCTGGATACTTTTCATACCTTCTCATTCGCCGACTACTGGGATGAGGACCACGTGCAGTTCCGCAACCTGCGGGTGATCAACGAAGATCGGATCGCCGGGGGCGGTGGTTTTCCCATCCACGGCCACCGGGACATGGAGATCATCACCTGGATCGTGGATGGTGCCCTGGAGCACAAGGACAGCCTGGGCACCGGGGCCACCATTCGCCCTGGAGACGTCCAGCGGATGAGCGCCGGTTTCGGCATCCGCCACAGCGAATTCAACGCCAGTCGCACCGTGCCGGTGCATCTGCTGCAGATCTGGATCGAGCCCAGCCGCACCGGGATCAAGCCCGGGTACGAACAGAAGCACTTCCCGGTCAGCGAGCGCCAGGGGCGTTTACGCTTGGTGGCCAGCCCCGACGGGCGAGAGGGCAGCATCACCATCACCGCAGATGCCAGCTTGTATTCCGGTGTTTTTGCCCCGGGGGAAACGGGGACGGTCGCCCTGGGATCGGGGCGCTATGCCTGGGTCCAGGTGATCAAAGGAACGATGACAGTGAACGGGACGGCGTTGGCCGCCGGGGACGGTGCGGCGCTGTCCGGTGAATCCCAGGTGCAAGTTACCGCCACGGCCGCGGCCGAGGTGCTGGTATTCGATCTGGGATGAACCTAAATGCCGCATTGAATTTTCACGCGGAGGCGCGGAGACGCGGAGAACACCGTTCTTTAGCGCTGAACCAACGTCATCGACGGATCACCCACCTGGTGAACATTGATTTCTGGTTCAACCTCTTGTCTTCTCCGCGCCTCCGCGTCTCCGCGTGAATCCATCGCCGGATTTAGG
>CANIXE010000196.1 GCA_947470885.1 Planctomycetota bacterium | reverse complement strand
TGTTCCCGGACCATCGCCCGGATCCCGGGCGAGCGGCGGTTGCGGCGAGGGCGGATCAAAACTGGTTCCCCTGGGCGGGCTTGGGTTCTTTCGACTCGGTGGGTTCGGATTTCACGGTCGTTTTGGCCTTGGTCTTCTTGGATTTGAACGGGGCATCCTTGATGTACACCGGCCAGGCCGGGGCAGAGCCCCACTCCTTGCCATCAAACACGGCATTCCATGCCGGGCCGTTGGCCTCCACTGCGGTCGGGCTGGCGTAAACGATACCGTTTTCCAAGAGGGCGAGGGGCCGCCCTTGGCCAGAGGACAAGGGCCAGGCGTAGACCACGAAATGCTTTTCCTGGGCGTCGGCGGATTCGGGCAGGAAGACCTGGAAGCGGTACCCCTGGGCGATGTCGCCCTTGGCTAGGGCGCCGGTCACCAGCTGCAGCTTCTTGCCGCCGGAAGGGACTTCCCGACCGCTGAGTTGGCCCAAGGTTCCGTATTCCCCGATAGTGTCGCCATCGGCGTCCTGGTAGCAGCCGGCCTGGAACTGGATTTGCGCCGGGAAAATGCCGGACATCAGGGTAGTGGCGGCGGCGGATTCATTGTTCGCACCGGGAGCCGCTCCGCCCCCGGCATGCCGGGCCATGTTGAAGGCCGGCAGGGCCAGGCCGGCGATGACTGGCAGGGTCGCCATTCCGGTCAGGCTGCGCATCTCCATCTGCTGGGGCAACTTGTCCCCCGCCTTGGTGCCGGCAAAGATATAGCCGGGCTGGGCCTTGGCGGCGAGGAGGGGGAACGCCTGCATGATCGCGTTGCGACTGTCCGGATCCAGGTCCTTGGCGAAGGCCAGGGCCATCCCCGCGTAGCCCCCCAGAGTGCGGAGGACCGCCGGTGTGTCGCTGGCGCCCACGATGTACGCTGTGGCCGGGGCCTTGCCCAGGACCAGCTTGGCGGGGGCGGTGTCAGCCCAGCCATTGGCCTTGCCGGTGAGGAACGCGCTGGCAAACATCGGATCGGTGGTCAGCAGCCAATGACCGGCATCCCGAGCCAGGGTTAGGACCACCGGGACATTGGGAATGGGGATGATGGCGCTGGCGCCTTCGGCGGGCAGGGTGGGCTGGCCGGGGACCTTCGCCAGGGCCCAACCCACCAGGGTGTCCATGGCCGGGGACCTGGGGATGGCCAGGATCACCCCCGGAGCGGGCATCCCCGGGGTCAGGCCGACCAGGGTCGTGCCCTTCCAGCCGGTGATGAGATCCTTGGCGGTGACCGGCATCTGGATTTTGGCGAAGGAGGCATCCAGGGCCTTTTCCGTGGCATCCGGATCGGTGGGACTGGTGCCCAGGACGCCGGCCAGGCCGGCCAGCAGTTCACTGCGCCGTTCCTTCCACGCCTGGGCGCCATCCCAGCCCATCCCGGCGGCCATCAGGGTGTTCGCCGGCAGTCGGGCGAGGAGGACCCGATCCACCGCCAGCAGTTCCTTCGGGGTGCGACCGTCGGAAACGAAGCGCTCCAGGACGCCCTCGGGGACGAACCGGGCCTGGTAGGTCACCCGGTGGACGTCGTGGTTCTTCCAGGTGCGGGTGGCATTGTCGATCACATCAGAAATTTTTTGGCCGCCCAGGTCCTGCTTTCCGGCATCTGTTTTGGCCCATTTCTGGGCGATGGCGGCGCACAGGTCTAGGTTTGCGGTGCCCTCGATGTCCGATCCCGGCGTGGGCAGGGCTTCCTTGCCCGGGGCCTTGGGTGGGGCGCCGAAGGTCGCCACCAGGGCGGAAACGAAGCGGGCCACGGTGACCTGGTCGACGGTCACCGCCTGGTCCGCCCCGGGGATCTGGGCCGCCGGTTTATCCTGGGCCAACTTGCCGAACAGGGCCTGGGCAAAGGTTCCCGCATCCAGGCTGGCCACCACATCCACCGGCTTGGCCGGATCGGCAGAGGCATTCGCCACCATCCGAATCCGGGTCAGGGTGGGCAGGACCTTCCAGGGGTCAAAGCCCAGATCTTTGGCGGCTTCGGCGCTTTGTTCATCAAACTTGGTTCGGAAGGGATTGAAGACCGGATCCTTCCAGGTCTGGGCGATGGGGCCCTGGTTCCAGTGGGCAATCAGGTCCTTGCCGTCCGCCAGACGCACTTCGGCGGCGGGTTCGGCGGCGAATGACCCCATGGCCAGGCCGATCAGCACAAGGGAGGTGGAAGCAATTCGGGCGCGCATGGCGGAGTCCTTCAACTGGTGGTGAGAGGAACAAGTGAACGGTGAATCCACCCACTTATACAGGGCGGATAGTGTGTGGTTACAGGGAAACCACAGCGTTCACAGACCCCGGTGGAGAAGTCCGGCGCCTTCGTCGAAGCCGAACATCAGGTTGAGATTCTGGATGGCCTGGCCGCTGGCGCCCTTGACCAAGTTGTCGATGGCACTGGCGATGATCAGGGTCCGGCCGTCGGCGGCCCCCGCGAAATCAGCGAAATTGGTTCCGGCGACGTTGGTCACCTCGACCTGCTGGGGGCCGGCCCGGCGGCGGATGAAAGCCCGGCCGGCATAGGTCTCGGCCCACTTCTCCTGCACCTGCACCAAAGTCGCCCCGGGGGCCAGGGTGGCGGTGATGGTGGTGTGGATGCCCCGGGTGATGGGGGCCAGGTGGGGGACGAAGGTCACATGGGTTGGACCGCCGGCGGCCAGGGCCAGTTCCTGGTCCACCTCGCCGGTGTGCTGGTGGCCCACCGGCTTGTAGGAATGCAGGTTTTCGTTGAGGGCCCAGAACAGGTTGTTGTTGGACTCGACGAACCGCTTGCCGGCGCCGCTGACCCCGGAATAGCCGATGGCGACGATGGGGGCGGTGCGTTCCACCAGGCCGGACTTCAGCAGGGGCAACAGGGGCAGGAGGATGCTGGTGGCGTAGCAGCCGGGATTGCCCACCACCCGGGCCTGGCGGATCGCATCGGTCCGCCATTCGCTCAGGCCGTAGACCGCCTCGGCCAGCAGTTCTGGGCAGTGGTGCTCTTCCTTATACCACTTCAGGTAGCCAGCCTGGTCCCGCAGGCGGAATTCGGCACCGATGTCCACCAGGCGCAGCCCGGCGGCCAACAGGGCGGGCACGACTTTGGTGACTTCGGGGCTCTTTTTTGCCAGGATCACCGCCTGGGCGCCACTGGCGGTGATGGCCTCCGGGGTGTCCGGGGCCAGGATCAGGTCGGTTTCGCCGGCGAAGGCCGGCACCGCGTCCGCCAGGCGGGTGCCCCCCAGCCGGTCGCTGCCGGCGTGGACGATGCGGAAGCCGGGATGGCCCAGGAGGATGCGGAGGGCAACTTCGCCGGCATAGCCGGTGGCGCCGAGGATGGCAACGGGGATGGCGGTCATGGGCCAAGGCGTAGCGCCATGCCCAAGGGCGCAACCCACGCTCCGACGCCATTCCTGGCCGGGCAACAAGGCAGGGTGCCGCAATGGAACGCTGGATGTCCATGACGGAGGACTCTTTGCGGCGCCAGTCCGGTCGTCCGGTCGTCCACCAGCAGTGCGTCCTTCTGATATTCCCGCTGAACATTTGGCTTCAATGACGACCGGACATTTTCATTGAGGTCCCCTGGGCAACAAGGCCGATGGCTCGTTGCCTGCATCACCTGGCGCAGATACTCCCGATATGACCCTGACGAATGCACGGCTCGGTCCCTACATGATCCGCGAACTCATCGGGGTTGGTGGCACCTCGGAAGTTTATCGCGCGGACCATGTCGAAGGGGGAGCTCCGGTGGTGGTGAAGGTGATTCGGCCAGAACGCAAGGCCGACCCCGCCCAGCTCAAAAGCCTGAAAAACGAGTTTTCAATCCTGGAACGCCGACTGCATCCGGGTATTCCCGTAGGTCGACGCTTGGCGGAAGTCTCCGGCCGACCGTGCATCGTCATGGACTTCCTGTCGGGGGATTCCCTGTCGGATGTCTTAGCCCTGAAGGCCAAACATACCCATCTTCCGGTGAATGGGTTGCGGGTCCTTGCGGACCTATGCGGTATCGTCCAGGCGATTCATGAGGCAGAATTCATCCACAACGACATAAAATTGGAGAATTGCATCCTCCGCCCGGATGGATCCCTCGCCTTGGTTGATTTTGGCAGCGTCCGCTCCGGGGCTGGTAAAAACTTGTTGGCCAGCCTGTTCAGCCGCTCGGAAAAGACGGTTTTTGGCACGGCGACCTACCTCGCGCCGGAACTTATCGCTGGGTCCCAGCCCACCTACCAGAGTGACGTCTATGCCCTGGGGGTGTGCGCTTTCCGCCTGCTCACCGGTAGGTTTCCCTTCGATGCCTCGACCCAAAGCAGCCGGATCAAGGCCAACGCTGCATCTGCGCCCCCCAGCCTTGCCGGCCGGATCCCCAATGTGCCCCCCGGTCCGGCGACGGTGGTGGACATGTGCCTGGCCAAATCGCCCAAGGAACGCACGCCTAACGTCCAGGCTTTGCAGGCGGCGGTCCGGCAAATGATCGAACGGTCGAAAACCCAAGGCTCGATCCGGCCGTCGTAACGGTTGCACCATTCGACCTTAAGTTTTCAATTTGCCTGCCGATACTGCAGGCATGGTCGCTCCGGCACTCATTCATCGCACCGCTCCCATCGTCGGGGATCGTCCCGCCCAGCCCCAGGGGAAACGCCGACCGGGTCGGGCACGTACCAGCAGTTCCGGTACATCAGAAGGGGAGCAAGACTCCGGGGAAACCCTCGGTTGGTCGGATTTAGATCCCACCACGCCCTTGTTGGAGGCTTTGGACAGGATCCGCACCATCGAGCCCGGTCGGCCGGGAGATTCTGAGGATGCCAAGGTCCTCCGGGCCCGGCGGGCCTACCAGGAAACGATCACCGAACGGTTGGCGCGGCTGGAGTCGGGACTGGATTGATGCGGCGGGTCGGCACTATTCGTGCTTTGCACCGGTGGACCCCCCCAAACACTGGCGCAAACGACCGTCGCACTGGGCCGTACTGACCTGGTACTGTCCTTCCCTGCCGAGAGCACCCCAATGGCTGACCCCAC
>CANIXE010000195.1 GCA_947470885.1 Planctomycetota bacterium | reverse complement strand
TCTGGCAGACCGCGGTGCGGATCGCCGGGGTGGATCTCAGCATCATCCTCATCGTTTCCATGGTGGTCAGCCGGATCACCCGGCCGATCCGGCTGCTCACCGACGCCGCCGAGGGCATGGCCGCCGGTCGATTGGACGGGGAGGTGGATATCGCCGCCCAGGATGAGGTGGGTGTCCTCGCCCGCAGTTTCGATCGGATGCGCACCGCGATCCGTCGGACCATCGTTTCCATCGAGGAACAGAACCGGGTGCTGGATGATCGGATCCAGGAACGATCCCGTCGACTGGAGCAGGTTCAACAGGAACTGCTGGAGGCGGCCAATGCCGCCGGCAAGGCGGAGATCGCCACCGGCGCCCTCCACAACATCGGCAATGTCCTCACCGGGGTCGCGGTCAGCCTGGATGCCCTGCGTCGGGGTCCGGATCCCCATTTGGGGGAAAGCGCCCGCCGCCTGATCGTACGTCTCCAGGGGGGATTGCCGGGGGCCGGCGGCGAAGATCTGGCCCGGTTGGTGGTCTTGGTCCTGGAAGGCCTAGCCGCCCAGGACGACGCCCGCCGGGTCGGCCTGGAGGATTTGGAGCGTCGCTTGGGCCTCATCCGGGATGTCCTCGCGGTCCAGCAGGCCCACGCTGCGGCGAAGCCATTTCTCCAGGCGGTGGACCTCCCCCAGGAAACCGATGACATGCTTCTCCTCCATGATGCCGCCCTGCGTCGCCGGGGGATCCGCCTGGTCCGGGAATACCAGGCCGCGGCCCCGGTGCTGGCGGACCGTAGTCGCCTGGGCCATGTGATCGCCAACTTGATCAAAAACGCCAAGGAGGCGATGGACTCGGTGCCTGAGGCGACCCGGGTGCTGACCGTGCGCATCGCCCCGGCTCCGGGACGGACGGTGCTGCAGATCATCGATACCGGCGCCGGCGTGGCCGTGGCCGACCGGGATCGCCTGTTCGCCCACGGTTTCACCACCAAGGCGGAGGGCCACGGCTTCGGATTGCACTATTGCGCCACCACGGTCGCTGAGATGCGGGGCACGTTGGAATTGACCAGCGCCGGTCCGGGTCAGGGGGCCACCGCGGTTCTGGCCCTGCCGGTGGTCACGGCCATGGCACCGCCGGCCCGGTGAACGGGGCGAATCCCGTCAGCCCCAGGGCTTCCAGGGCCGGTTGGCCCAGGCGGTCGAGGATCTGGGCCCGGGCCGCCGTTCCAGGGGCTCGGCAGGCCACCACCATCAGGCGCAGGGGGCGGCTGTGGGCGAGAACCTTCAGGCTGCCTGGGAACCGTTCCCGGGCGGCGGTGGTCTGGGCTGCGGTGAGCACCGCCGCCCCGGCCAAATCCAGGCCCAGGACCTGCAACAGATCTTCTGGCCGAGCCACGGGCCGAACCGTCAGGTCCCGGGGCAGGTCGGGGTAGGCCCCCGTCAGCCAGGCCAGGCCTTGTTCCCGTTGGCTCTCCTGGACCAGGGCCACGGTGCGCCGGGTCAGGCCCGCCAGATCCACCGCCCCATCGATGGCCACCAGGGACTGACGCTCGTGATCCTCGCCATTTCGCAGGCCCTGACGCAGGGGGGTCCACCCGGAATCGAGGAGGATTCCCGAGGGCGCCACGGCGATCGCCGCCGGACTCGTGGCCATCGCTTCGGCGAAGGCCCGCCAACGGAGGACCACCGTGATCCCCAGTCCCGCTAGGGCCGGATCCTCCCGGAGGGCCCGCTCGTGGCTAATGGCCGAATCGGCCCGGGGCAGAAACGCCACCAGATCCGCGGTGGCGGCTTCCGTGACCGCCAGAAGCAGCAAGCTGGCCAAGGAAAAAACGGGACCGCCGTTCATGGTTCCCGAACCCCCAGGCCCAGGCGGCGGAGCAGCATGCGGTCCAGGACCACGCGCACCGTGACCGGTGGTTCAAAGCCCAACGCGGCGGGCGGTCGGCCATCCTCCACCACGGCCTGGACCTGGGCCGCCAACTGGGCGGCGATGCCCTCAGGATCCGGGGTGGCGGCGAAGGCGCACAGGCCCAGGTTGCGGTCCACCAGGGCCTCGGTGGTGGTTAGCAGGGGGATTTTCAGGCGGCGGGCGGCGGCCCGCCAATCGGGCAGGGTCCGCAGGTTCACCAGACGGTTGTCCGCGGGCACCAGAACGGCATGGGCCCCGCTTTTTTCCACGGTGAGCAGCCAGCGGGCGAGGGCGGCGGCGGTATTGGTGGGGGGATCCCCGTCCTTGGCCAGGACCACGGGTTCGAGGGAAATGCCCGCCCGGGACAACTGGTGGGCGGCCAATTCCAGGTCCTCCTTGGCATCCGCCCAACAGGGGGCGAGGACCCGCCCCAGGGGAGCGGCGACGTTGCCCTGGAACCGGGTCAGGACGGTGAACGGGGCGACCTCGTAATCCACCCCGCCGCCGTTGCGGCTCTCCTGGCGCAGGCCCAGGCCCATGGCGGCCAGCACCGGCAGTCCTGGAGCGACCGCCCGGGATTCAGCCAGGCCTTGGTTGTCCAGGGCCACCACCACCGCTGGGCGCAGTTCCCCGATCCGGGTCCGACCACCTTCGGCCCCCACCAGCAACTCGCTTAGGCGGTAACGAGGTCCGAGCTCCCGACCTAGGGCCGCGGCCACCTCGGCGAACGGCGGCAGGTCTGGTCGTACCACCAGGATCTCCCGCGCTGGCTCCGCCGCCCCGGCCCAGACCGCCAGCCAGGGCAGGAGGGCCGCCTTCAGCCAGGTCCAGATTCCACCCGTCGGAACATGATCACGGCGGGCGGTGGAGGGCATGGGTCCAGCGTTCCCGGCAAACGGCTTGTCTCAAGATGGAATTCCCGGGTGTCCCAGGGGAATTGGCGGGTGCCCCGGTGATTGAGATGACCCACCACAGAGTATCGGCTAGGCATGATACATGGTTGAACCTGGAAAACGCAATTGGCGCTGGCTTGCTTGGGGGAATAAATTTGGTCTAAACCATGTCAGTGACCAAAAGCACCGTACGGGGGCGCATCGACCCTCGGCTGGCGCCGATCCTGGCCCGCCTGGATTTGCGGGTGGAGGACTGGCTGGCCTCAATGTTGGGGTGGCGGATGTTCGCCGGGGTGGGGGCCCTGGGGTCGTGGGCGGTACGCCGGGTGGAAGCGGCCCGCCGGGGCGTGGCGTGGATCCGCACTCGGTGCCCGCTGTTTGCGATGCGCGCGGCATAATTCATCGCGGGTCAGGTACAGGTGAGAACCGACGGAAGTAGTGCGTAGGTGTGAACAGAAGGTGGATCACTTGCGCGGGCCCTTGATCAAGTGGCTTCTGGAACATCTCGCCGGTGCCCGCTCTATGGGTCCGACGGGATTTTGCCTGGAGGATGGTCGCACCACCACGGGACCTTGGAGGCGATGCATTCCATATCTCGTTCGGTCATCAAAGGCCAAGCAGCCCTTGCCCGCAGCCAACCCGACACTCAGCCGCCATATACGGAAGGCTCCGTGAAGACGTTGAAGACCTCAACCGATCAGGTTCAGCGCTTCTTGGCCAAGATCAGCTGGAATCTCACCGGCAAGGATCAAGTCTTCGATTTCAGCACGGGCTATATCCACAGACATGCGTCCGCGAGAGACCGCGTGACGGATGGCGCCAATGAGTCCCTTGGCCTTACCTATGACCTCGCCTTCAGCCTTGCCTTCGGCCTTGCCTTTAGCTTCCCCTTCGGCCTTGGCCTTGGCTTCTGCTTCTTCGATCATTTCATCCAGAAAGGTCACCATGGTGGGTCTCGCTCGGGCTTTCTGACGCAGGAACTTGCGTTCAACGGGTGTGAGTCTAGCCAGTTTCAGAAGAAAGGGAAGGAAACGCCGCCGATCATCGTCTGGTCCGGGTGCTTGAATCAGGGCTTCGAAGGCGGTCAAGACGGCTTCGATGTGGTCACGGATGGTCAAGACCATGAGCACTGCAGCGACCCGGTTTTGCAGAGCACGGAGCAGGGGTAGGTCCGCTTCGGATAACTGAACTACCTTGGCATCCAGGGACTGGGTGATGCGACCTGCCACGGTCATGGCGTAGTAACCCGAGACGGGTGGAAGGTCCGGCTCTGTCACCAGGATCACCGAATCGATGCCGGCATTCGGATGCTTCAGGCCCAGATCGGCCACGTACCAGTTCACCCGACGGAGA
Organism: Planctomycetota bacterium; assembly: GCA_947470885.1. Classification (GTDB taxonomy): domain Bacteria; phylum Planctomycetota; class UBA11346; order UBA11346; family UBA11346; genus CAIUVD01. The sequence continues at coordinate 892 of CANIXE010000195.1, read as the reverse complement.
TCGACCTTGCGGCCGGCGGACCAGTGTTCAATCAGGACCACGATCTCTTCGGAGCCATCCGCCCAGGTCGCCTTGAGGGCAATGTCGAGAAAGCGACTGGGATCCTTGAGGTCCGGAAGCGGGGCCTCCTGGGACAGGGCCTCCACCTGCTGGGGACGACCGCCATGGGCGGCCAGCACCTCAGGGGCGAATACCTCCAGGGTTTCCATGGGATAACTGGTAAAGAGGGCCTTGAACCCCCGGTCTTCGCTGACTTCACCCAGATCTTCGTTGGTCATGGCCTTACCCTGGAACGTCGGAGTACATCAACAAGGTGCCCAGCGGTTAAGTTTTCCGAGAGGTCCATGGATCAGTGCCTCACCGCTATGTCCGGGACGCCCCTGCGGAATTGCGCATAGGTTTGTCGCTCTGACTGGGTTGGCGAGGTGGTCGGACAAGGAGGTCGTTCGCTGATGGTGGACGGGCATATACAGAGAAGTTCCTGGCGGATGGGCCGGGGATACTGCCGGACGATGCCCGAATCCGGTATCAGGCGGGGAATGCGGCCTGGGTGGCGGTGAAACGGCTGCGCCTGGGAGATTTGGGCAGGGGGATGAAGGCCATAAAGGAGCACATCAGTCGGCGGGCCAATCGGGAGGACCAGTGTTCCGGGGCCTTTGGGGAGGGGCGTTATGTGTCGGTACAGTTGTTGGACCAGACGGCTTTGACGGTGTGCATGGCCTATGTGGATTTGAATCCGGTGCGGGCCAAGGCGGCGAAATTGCAGGCGCGGGCCACCACGCCGGCCCAGCGGGAACGGGCGGAGCGCATGCTTCGGCGGGCGGGGCTATCATCCACGGCCCAGGGTCCTGGGACGGTTTGTGGTTGCCGCCGTTGGCGGCCTGCGGCGATA
>CANIXE010000194.1 GCA_947470885.1 Planctomycetota bacterium | reverse complement strand
GGAGGTCGTCGCCGAAGCTGGTGGCGTTGAGGGGCACCGGCGTGGCCTCGGGGGCGAGGATCACGGTCCACGATTCCTTTGCTCCGGCGGGGCCGGGGAGGGCGGCGCCCCGGGGCAGGACCAGGGCGTTGGCCTTGCGTTCAGTGGCGATCTCCACTAGGGCGGTCATGCCCTGGCGCAGATCCGTGTCCCCCGGTCCGGGATCCAAGGCGACCCGGACGTCGAACTGGGTCACCCCGGTCCAGCGCTGGGCCATGCCCGCCTGGTCGCCCTTGTCCCGGCCGGCGCCGCTGACCGTCAGGACCTTGCCAGTGCGCTGGATCCCCGGCAGGGCGGGCACGGCGACGGCGACGGTCTGGCCCGGGGCGACCCGGTCGACGTTCACCTCGTTGACCCGGACCAGGATCTCCAGGTTCGCGGGGGGGTGGACCTCGACGATGGGGTCCGACTGCCAAGTTTGGTCGCCGGCCAGCTTTTGCCGGTTGCCCTCCCGGCGAACCCGGGCCAGACCGGCCACCGGGGCGGTGATCACGTTGGGGGGCGAGGCGGTGGCGGCGGCCAGATCTTTGCGGGCGATGGCGATGGCCGCATCCAGGCGGGGGGCGTCCTCGGGGCTGAGCTCACGTTCCCGCTGGAGGGCGGTTATTTCCTGCTCGATGGTGCTGGGGAAGCGGCGGGTGCGGGAGGCAAGGCTGGCTTCGTAGCGGGCGACCTTGGCCTGGCCGACGGCGATCTGGGCGTCTGCCAGGGCGAGATTGCGCTGGCGCACCCCTTCGGCGGCGGCAGCGGCGGCCTTGGCCTTGGCCAGTCGGGCCTCGGCCTCGGCGATGGCCTCCTTGGTGGGGGGCAGGGCGGCCTGGGAATAACGGGCCTTCACCACGTCCAGGGCGGCGGCGGCATTGGCCTGGATGGCAGTGAGGTCCGCCAGTTCAGCGGCGCTGGCGACCCCGGCGGCGTTGGCGGCTTTTCCATCCGCCAGGCGTCGGTCGGCCTCGGCCAGATTTGCGGTGGCCACCTGGACATCCAGGCCCAGCTGGGTGGCGGGCAGGACCCGGCGTTCGATCTCCAGGCGGATCCGGGGTTCCCGGGCGGCGGTCTCGGCGGTCTCCAGGGACAGGCGGGCGGCGTCCCGGGGTTTGGCAGCCACATCCCGGGCCTGGTTGGCGGCGGCGACCTCGCTGGTGGCGGCGGTGGCGGTGGTGCGGGCGGAGGCCAGTTGTTCCCGGGCGGCAGCGAGGGCGGCCTTGGGATCGGTGGTGGTGGGGTCCGCCTTCTTCACCGGATCAACGTTTTTTGTATTCTCCTTGCCCCCTTCTTTGGTGGCAGCTCCGGACTCCCCCTGGTCGGCGGCCTGGGCCAGGGCCCGCTCCCGCCGACGTTGCTTCCGCCGTTCATTGGCCAGGTCCGCCACCCCGGTGCTTTTGCGCCCGGCATCAGCCACGGCTTCCACCAGGTCCTGGACCACCCCTTCCAGGCGATCCACCTCGTCCTGGGCGTCCTGCTGGCGGCCCACCGCCTCCAGCCAGGCATTCTCTTTGGCCTGCCATTCCACGCGGGAGGCCTCGGCGGCGATCCGGGCTGCCGCCACGGCGGCCAGCAATGGTTCCAGCTCCTTGGCGGCGGCGACCAGGGCCAGGCCACCTTCGGCCGGGGTGGTGAGGATGCGGTAGCGGATTTGTTCCAGGTCCAGGTCCCGGGTGGCGGCGGCGACCTTTGCCGCCTCGGTGCTGTCGGCCTGGGCCCGACGCAGCTTGGCGAGCTGGAGGTCCTGCTGGGCTTCACCGAGCTGGGCCCGGTCCTCGGCGATTCGCCGCCGTTCGTCGTCGTCGCTGATGATCGCCACGGTGGCGCCGGCTTCGACCCAGGTGGCATCTTCGATCACCCACTGCAGGCGACCGTCGAATGGGCAGGGCACCACCACGGGTACTCGGGGGGCCAGGGTTCCGGTCTCCCGGAGCAGATCCATGGCATCCTGGCGGTGGACCTGAACAGCCTCCCAGGTGGTGTTCCCGGTGCCGGTTGGGCGGCGCAGGACAACCACCGTGGTCACCACGGCTACGCCGGCCAGGCCGGTGAACAGAACCATGGGCAGCAGACGACGACGGGGTTTCACGGCGACTCCGGCAGGGTGAGGAGGGTCTTGACCCCGGGTTGCAGGGGTATGTCAGCGGCATCGGGGCCCGGATCCAAGCGGACGGTCACCCGGAACACCCGGCGATCGGCGATCTGCACGCCGTCGATGATCCGATTGTCCCGGGGCGGTTCGACCAGGCGGGCGATGCGGGTGATCGTCCCGGGCAGGCGCAGTCCCCCCAGGCTGGGGACGGTGACGGTGACCACCAGACCTTCCCGCAGGGAGCGCCAGCGATCCTCGGGCAATTCGAACGAGCAGCCCAGGCGGTGGAGGTCGACGATCTCGGCAATGGCCATGCCGCCCCACAGCATCGTCTCCCGGGTGACCTTGCCCATGGTCCGGGTCTGCTCGTTCCAGGCGGTGGCCCAGTAGAGCCGGCCGGCGGCGGGGGCGCGGATCACCCGTAGACGGGCGAAATCTTCGGCCCAGGCCGCCAAGTCCTGGGCGCCGATGGCCCGGGCTTCGGCCCGGGCGATCCCTGCCCGGCGTTCGGCGGCGGCCACCGCCGCATCCCCGGCCCGGCCGGCGAGGAGATCCTCTTGGCGGCGGGCGGCGGCGGCGGCCTGGGCTCCGGGCAGCAGTTGCTCGACGGTGGCCGCGGCCTCGACCTCGGCCCGGGCCTCCTCGGCGGCGGCCCGGGCGGCGGCCTCTTGGGCGCTGGCCAGGGCGGGGATCGGGCGGCCGGCAGGGGAGCCTTCCGCCAGGGCCTGCCAGGCGGCCAGGCGGCGACGGGTCTCCGCGCCCCGGCTGCGGGCGACCTCCAGGGCGGCGAAGGCGGCCTCCCGCTTGGCCGGGCGGGGGCGGGTGGCGATGGCCAGGTTGGCCCGGGCTTCCAGGCCGGCGACACTTTGGTCTGAGCGGCGGTCCGCCTCGTCCAGGGCCTTGAGCTGGCGTTCCCGGACCGCCAGGGCCCGGTCGGTCTCGCTGCGTCGGCGGTCCTGGGCGATCTGTTCCCGCTGGGTGTCCAACCACGGGGAATAAGCGGTGAGCACTTGATCTCCTGCCCGCACATCGGTGCCGTCGGGAATCAGTTCCTGGACCAGGCCCCAGATCTGGGGCACCACCACCCGTTCCCGTTCCAAAGCCACGATTTCCCCCGGAAAGCCGTTGGCAGGGAGGGCGGGCTGAACGGCTGGGGATTCCTCATCGTTTTCGGTGGGAACCTCGACGCTTGGGCCGCTGGCGGGCGGCGGACCAGGTTCCCCCAGGCGCTCGCCGGGGTGCAGGCCTTCCACCAGCTCCACGGGGCCGCAGCGCCGGGCCGTGACCTTCCGGGCGGGGCCGCCCGGGGCGCGCAACCAGGCCAGACGATCCCGGCGACCCACCAGGTGGGGCGGAACTGCGACCCATCCCGGGGGTGGTGTCAGCAGGGCGCGGACCGTGACGGCGGTGCGTAGGGGCACGGGTTGGGCAATTCCCAGGGTCAGGTCATGGGCGATGAGGTCCTGGGGGGTGGTCTCTTCGCTTTCGTCCCAGCCCCCGAGGGTCGCCCGGCGGCTGACTGGCTTGGTCCCCACCGCGAGGACGGTGGTGGGCCGCTGTTCGCCGTTGGGGAGCAGGATTCCAACATTTTGCCGGGCAATCCCGACCAGGGGATCCTGGTCGGTTCCGGCGGAGGCGAACAACGGTGCCAGCCCCAGGGGGATGCGGGCGGCAACTTGCACCGCCGCCGCCCCGGCGAGATACCCCATGGTTCGGAAACTCCGGGCCACCCGCATGCCCCGCTGGGTCTCGGGTTGGAGCAGGACGGTGCCCGCCACTGGGGCACGGATGGTGCGCCGGGCCGGACCGTCGTCGCCGCCGCCGAAGGCGAGGATCAGTAGGCCGTCGTTGATCGTCACATCCAGCCGGGCGGTGGTGGTGGCATTGGCCTCCAGGCGGTTGCTGGCGTGGAGGGTCAGGGCGGGGAAGGCGGGACGCAGGACCTGGACCAGGGCGCCGTCCCAATCCACCTGGTCCCCCAGGCCGATGGCGATTCGCCAGGTCCCGGGGGCGACCTGGGCCCGCCAGCGCCGTTGACCGGTCACCACCACCACCGGCTTCGCCGGATCCTGGATCTGCACTGGCTCCTCCCAGCCGAAACCCTGGCCGTCCTTGGCGAGTACCGCGAGGTCGTAGCGCCGGGGTGGTCCGCCGGCCGCCGGACTCAGCTCGATCCATTGCACCGGGGTGTGGTCGGTGCTGTCCCGTTCGGCATCGTGGAGCTGTCGCCGCCGGGTGTCCCGCTCGGATTCCCACCAGGCGATGTCGCCGGTGTTCGCCCCCAGGGCCAGGCGGGCGGTGAGGCCCCGCTTGGGATCCGGTTGATCGTCGGCGGTCAGGCCCAGACGGAGGAGGAGGTTCGCTTCCTGGCTGGCCAGGCGGGTGGCGGTGATGGAGGGATCCAGGTCCTCTTCCACCTTGCGGTCGTCGGCCTGCTGGGCCACGCCCTGCAGGCGGGCGGTGCTGATGTCCGCCTCGGCCCGTCGGGCGTCCTCGGCCGCCGCCGCCCCGGCGTCGGCACTGGCCCGGGTGCGGGCAGTGGCGCGGGCCCGGTCGGCCAAGGCCAGATCCGCGAGCGCCTGGCGGCCCTGGGCCAAGGCCTGGCGGCTGCGGGCATCGCTGCCCAGGGCTGCCCGACGGGCCCTTACGGCGGCCAGATCGGCGGTGAGGGCCTGGCGCCGTTCTTGGAGTTCCGCCAGGGCTTTGGCGGATTCCAGACGGAATGCCGCCAGACTGGCTTCAGCCCAGGCGAGTTCGCCCCGGCGCACCGCCACCTGACGGGTGATGCTGGTGGTGTCGTAGACTGCCACCGTCTCCCCTGCCTGGATCACCTGCCCGTGGCCAGCGATCCAGACCAGGATCGAGCGTTCCGCCGGGGTCTTCAACGGGGTCAGTCCGCCCCGATCAGCGACCACGAAACCGGGGGC
>CANIXE010000193.1 GCA_947470885.1 Planctomycetota bacterium | reverse complement strand
CTGGATATCGCCCTGCGGGCGACCTGGGCCGACGGGTTCCAGGCGGTGATCCTGCTGATCGAACATTGGTCCGAGGCCCGCCGGGTCGATCTGCCCCGGGTCTTGTGGTATTATGCCGCTGTGCGCCTGCAGAATCCCGGGGCCGAGGTATTGCCCCTCTTGTTGGTGACCGAGCCGGATGCTGGGCAGATCCCGGGAGTCTTGCAGTCCACCATTGCCGGTTTCCGCGTGCTCGATTTCCAAACCCGGGTGGTCCAGATTGGCCCTGAGGACCTGCCTCGCCTACGCCAGCTGCAGAATCACGTTGCCGCGATGATGCTGTCCTTGGCTTTGCGACAGGTCGATGCGGTGGCGGCAGCGGTGGCGGCGGTGGTCGCTCTGGCTCGAATGCCGGGATCAGCGGACGACCTCAGACGCTTCCTTCCCTTGGCGGTGAAGCTTGCCAGGATCCGCGATAGCGAACTACCACGATTTTACGCCCAATTGCGGGAGGATCCGGTCATGGTCACGATATTCGATGAAGTGCAGGCCCGGGGCGAATCACGAGGTGAATCCCGGGGCAAGACAGAAGGCGCGGTGGCCACGCTCCGGGATCTGGTGGCCCAGGGAATCTTGTCGGTTGATGCGGCACGGGCCGAAATCCGGCGCCTGGTCGCCAATGGTGTGATTCCCGAACCCGCCGGAACAGAAGCCATTAACCGCCTGGGTTAGAGCCATCTGCACCAGGTTTCCTAGCCCTGGCGTTGTCGATAATGGCTGGGTGAAATCCCTAATTGGCGGCGGAATTGGGTGGAAAAATCAAAGGGACTGGCGTAGCCCAAATCGAGGGCGATGTCGGCGACAGACCGGGGGCTGGCTTGGAGCAGAGCACAGGCCCGCTCCATACGCCGGCGGATCCGATATTGTCCCGGAGACACACCTGTTTCTCGGCGGAATCGCTTGCGGAATGTCTCGTAATCCAGACCCAGCCGTAGACAGAATTCCCTGAGGTCATCCCGGCCGGCAAACTGTTCCGCCAATTGGCGGCAGGCGGCGTCTACAGGGTCTTCCACCTGGGTTGCATTCGTTTCCAGATCAGCGCCGTGGGCTTCCACCACCAAGGCCTGGGCCTGGATGCAAAGCGCGGGCAGTTCCAGATCACTGGCCTTGCCCAAGGCGTTACGGAAAGACATCCAGCGGGCCAACCGGGCCGGATCCAGGCCCAGGTGCCAGACCGTGCGTCGGGCATCAAGCACGCCCAACTGATCCAGCACCTGGGGCAGTTCATCGCCCAGATTGATGTGGGCCTCGTACCATCCGCTGTCGGCGACGATGCGGGTCGTGTGTTTGCGACCTGGCCAGCGTTGGAAGCAATCACCGGCGGCCAGGTTGACGGTGCGTCCTTCGGCATCCTCATAGGTGCCGGAACCCCGGAGGAGCCAAACCAGGCAGAGTGTGGAACACTTGAAATCGAGGAAATCGATGGACCTCCCGGATTTATCGCAGATCCCGCAACTGATCTGGCGCCAGGTGGTGCCCCGGGGATCCCGCCCCAACCGGCGATAAGTGCTGCCCGCAGGGGGAAGTTTGATGCCCATTTTAGCCATGCTGTTGCCCGGCGGTGCTATGGAAGGTTCCCCTTAATTGGTAATCTGCCGGACATTCCGACTCAATCTTTGTCGGTTTTACACGTTTCTCTTCATTTCCATCAAGCCAACATCCCACCATTTTGCCAATCCCCTAAAGCCCAGTCGCGCCCAGGAGCCCCATGACCCTCCATCCCAATCGCTATGCCACCATGCCCTACCGCCGCTGCGGCAGCAGTGGTTTATTGCTGCCCGCCATCAGCTTGGGTCTGTGGCAGGGCACGGGCAGCTATGTGGAGGCAGGAATGTCGAAGGAGATTGTCCTCACCGCCTTCAACGCCGGCATCACCCATTTCGATCTGGCCAACAATTATGGCAGCCCGGCGGGGGCCAGTGAGACGCTGTTTGGGACCATCCTCAAGGACCTGCCCCGGCACGAACTGGTGATCTCCACCAAGGCGGGCCATCTGATGTGGCCGGGGCCCCACGGTCAGGGCGGGGGTCGCAAACACATCCTCGACAGTTGCGAGCAATCCCTGCGCCGTCTGGGGCTGGACCATGTGGACATTTTTTATTCCCACTGCATGGATCCGGCCACCCCCTTGGAAGAAACCCTGGGGGCGTTGGAAACCCTGGTCCGCCAGGGCAAGGCGATCTACACTGGGATCAGCAAATACCCCGATCCCCATTTCACCCGGGCGGTGGATATCGTCAGTCAGCGCCAGTGGGCCCCCATCACCATCCACCAACCCTATTACAACATGCTGGACCGCACCATCGAATCGACAGTGCTGCCCACCGCCCGCCGGGAAGGCGTGGGGGTGATCGCCTTCTCAGTTCTCGCCCAGGGTATTCTCAGCGGCAAATATTTGGAGGGCATCCCTGGAGATTCCCGAATAGCCCGGGGCATGGGCAATGGCGCGCTGTCTGCTGAACGCCTCGCCCCAGCTGCCTTGGAAAAGGTCCGCAAGTTGGCGTCGGTGGCCACGACCCGGGGCCAGAGCCTGTCCCAGATGGCCATCGCCTGGGTTCTCCGGGATCCGGTGGTGACCTCGGCGCTGACCGGGGCCAGCCGACCGGAACAGGTACTTGATAGCGTGAGAGCCTTGGAAAATCTGGTATTTTCCACCGAGGAACTGGCGAGGATCGACGCCATTCTAGCTGGCTGACCGGAGATTCCCCGTCAGGGATCCTGACCAATCAGCCCAAGGGTAAGGTGACGGTGAACGCCGTCCTACCGACCCCACTAGTGAATCCCACCGAACCGCCGAGATAGCGTTCGGTCAGAAGCTTAACGCTCCAGGTGCCGATCCCGCGACCAAATTGACCCTTGGTCGAGAATGAACGCTTGAACAGCTGGAGTTGGACGTGGGCAGGGATGGTCCCGGGGTTGATCACCTCAAGAATCGCCGTGCCCGGCCCGGGACGGCAGGACAAGACCACCTCGGTTCCTGCTGGCACGGCCTCAAGGGCGTTCTTGGCCAAGTTGATGGCGATTCTCCGAACCAGAACCCGGTCGGACACGATGGGCGTCGCTTCGACCTGCATCACCAGCCGGCGGTTGTTGGCCACCGGGTGGCGCGCCTGGAAGCGTATCACATCGGCGCACACATCGGCCAGATCGAAGCGTTCTTGACGCGTGAGGAGCTCACCGCGCTCTGCCGCCATCAGCAGTTGCTGGTGGCGTAGCTCCTCCACCAGGGCTTCGACCGCTTCCGGCAGCAGGTGGGAGCAATCAGTGTCACCCATGGACGACAGGTAGGCCAAGCTCTGAACCGCCCCTGCAGTGTTGATCGCGTCGTGGATGAAGCACTGCTCCAGAACGTTTCGCCGCTTTTCCCCGCTGATGTCCCGCAAGGCCAAGAGGGTCCAATCACCGGGCAGGCGGGTGAGTCCGGCTTCGAATTCAAGCGCCTCCTCCCTACCCGCAGTACAAGCCCGGGTGATCAGGCATTCCTCGCGCACGGGGCTTTGCGCCCCGTGTTCCAGGCGGGTCAGAGCTTTGCCTGCACCGCATACCAGGCAGGCCTCGGCCGTGCCACAGCCATCAATCCCCATGGCTGCCTCGACGCAGCCCAGGGCGTCGCCAGGCCGGTGTCCGACGGGATCACCAATGGCTGGTCGGGCAGCGTCTCTGAATTGGGCATTGGCGGCGACGATTTGTCGCCGGTCGTTGAGGATCACCGCTGGACCAGGGAACGCGTCGAGAATCGCAATGATGGTCAATTCCGAGCCGACCGTCTTCATCTGCTCGGCCAGCGCGATCCCATCCAATCTGGCAGCGGGTTGGGCTTCCGTCAGGGACATGTGGGGCTGGAGTGATTGGCGGTTCATGCTGCCGGATTCCTGGGTGATCAAGGTTCAGCAACAAGGATAAAGCTATTCTTTTATCTGTTTTAATCCTGACGCACTTCTTTAGTTCATGCTTGGGATTGGGTCAGACGGTAGTCACCAAAGTTCGGTTACAAGCCGGCTCGTTGGGGAGATCCTTGTTTTGACGGACCTGGCAGGCTGAACGTACCGAAACAGCACATGGGCTTGGTGGTCTTCGGCCAGCGGTAACCAACGGCCTCCCCCCGACGTTATCACCGGTGGAGGTCCCGATGGGCCAAGCCCGCTTCTCGGCGGCTTCATCGCCCAGAACTAGCTGGAACAAGCCGGAGCGGACTGCACTGGCGGCTGGTTGGAGTGCTGGCTGGCGACGACGAATTCCCCCGTGGGGGGCGGTGGCCAACGACCGGGAACTGCCCCTGGCACTCCGGGGGGCGTCTTTGCCGGCGGCCATCCAAGCACTGGCAGAACTGGCCTGGCCCGGGGGCGAAGATTTGGCAGAGGGCTTGTGTGCCCTGGCGGCCCAGGATCCGCTGTTGGCCCAGCCCACCCGAAACGCCTTGGAAGTCCATCGCCGGCCTGATCCACGCCGACGTGGGTCTGCGGGCCTCGTGCATCAATCTGCCCGGCTGGGACAGCCATATCGCCCAGGATTCCGTGGTGACCCCGTTGCGCAGGGAGCTGACTGCCGGATTGGCGGCCCTGGCGGCGGACCTCGGGTCAAAATTGGCGACCACCAGCATCCTGGTGTTCACGGAATTCGGCCGGCGTTGCGCCGAGAACGCCTCGTTGGGGACTGATCATGGCCGGGCAAGCTGTGCGTTTGTCCTGGGCGGCGGCGGACCTGCGGGTTTGGTGGGCGGATGGCCCGGTCTGGATCATTTGGAGGATCCAGGCGACTTGCCGGTGGTGGACGATCTCCGCGGGATTTTTGCGACCACCGTGCTCCGGGAGCCTGGCCCCCGGCCGGATCTGTCTCGGATCTACCCGGGCTGGGGCTGAGGTTCCATGGTCAGGTCATAGACTGGCGACGACGTGATGCGGCGGAGCCGCATGGGTAGTCGTTGCAATAACATTCCACCGAGCCCTCCGACTCACCCGTTGATTGGAAATCGTGCACATAGTGCTGCTGCCCGATTTCAATTCGATTGAT
>CANIXE010000192.1 GCA_947470885.1 Planctomycetota bacterium | reverse complement strand
GAGCACCCGGAAGCCCGGGCCGCCGCGGACAAGGCCCGCCTGGTGGACGTCACCAGCAGCCAGTACTACGGCGCCGGCTACCAGGACATGAACCGGCGCAAACCGGCCATCGCCAACCTGACCAAGGACCTGGGCTGGGCCCCCACCGTCGCCACCGAAGAACTGATCAAGCGCACTGTGAGCTACTACGTCAACGAGTTCTACACCCGGGAACGCTCGGTGTACGACTTCTACGTCCGCACCTCCGGGAAGTGATCCGTCCGGCCTGAATCTCACCGGCCATGCGGATCGCCCTAGAATCCCAAGAGCTGCTGGCCCACCGCCTGTCCGGGGTGGGCCGCTACGCCGGTGAGCTGGGCCGCTGCCTGACGGCCCTGGAACCGGGGACGGACCAGGTGCTGCCCCTGAGCCGGATCGGCAAAATCCTGCGCATCCGGCGCAACGGCCTGGCCTGGCCCACCTGGTCGGCGCCGCCGGTCTGGCCGTTGAAACACTACGATATCCTCCATCTGACCTCGGACCGGGACATGGCGGTCCCGGGGCGGCCCAAACGGATCGTCACTGTCCACGACTTGTGGGAGCATGCCCAGGTGGCCCGGGGCGATCTGCCCGGGCACACCCGATCTTGGGAGCGCCTGTGCGGGCTGCTGGCCAGCGCCGACGCCACCATCTGCGTCAGTGCCCACACCCAGCGGGACCTGCGGCGGATCTTCCCCCAGGTCACCGGCCCCAGCACGGTGATCCACCATGGAGCCTCGCCGGTGTTCACCCGGGCCGCGGATCCTGACATCGCCCGGATGCGCCGGGACCTGTTGGGCGGGATCGCTGATTACCTGCTCTATGTTGGCCATTTCCACGAGCGGAAGAACATCCCCCGGATGATCGCCGCCTACGCCACCCTGCCCCCGGAATCCACCCCGCCCCTGGTCCTGGCGGGCAACACCGATGCCCAGCGCACCGCCGACATCCGCGCCCTAGCCCGGCGGCTGAACATCGCCGATCACCGCCTGATCTGCCTCGACTACCTGGGGGACCCGGACCTGGTGGCGCTGATCTCCGGGGCCCGGGGGGTACTGTTCGTACCCTTGTTCGAAGGTTTTGGCCTGCCCCTGGTGGAAGCCTACCGCTGTGGTGCCCCGGTGGTGGTGGCCGCCACTTCCAGCCTGGTGGAGCTGGCCCACCCCGCATCGCCCCAAGTGGATCCAGAAGCCATCGACAGCATCGCCGGGGGCATCACCCGCCTCCTGGCCCAGGTGACCACCCCGGAGCTCCGGGCGTCCCTCATCGCCCACGGCCAGCGCTTCACCTGGGAACGCTGCGCCCGGGAAACCCTGGCATTCTACCGCAGCGTGCTGGGGGGCTGATCCCGCCTAGCCAGGCAGGATCCCAGCAACAAATAAGTCGCCGCCGTTGCCCCCAGGGAAATCGGCAGCATGTCCCCCATCCCCCCCACCAGGAAGGTCGCCAGCAGAGCCAGCCCGGCGTATGCGTTCTCCCGGTCCAGGGCCAGGCGGCGGACCAAGGCCACAGCCAAGACTCCCAGCCAAATCAGCCAAAGGCCCAGGGCCGGCACGCCGAAATACGAAGCATAGCCCAAGAAGGCATTGTGGGCGTTGGGAATGCCCTCGGGAAATTCCGGGTTCTGGCCTGGACACGACACCGGGAACTGCTCCTTGGAGATAGCCTTAAACTGCTTCGCCCCCCCCGCCCCGAACCATGGGGCCTGACGGATCATGTCCAACTCGGTCGTCCACAGGGGCCAGCGACCATCCTGAAATTTCAGGGAATTGGTAATAACCTCCGGCCTGGTGATCCGTTGGTGGACATAGTGGACGCCCAGCAGACTGGCCAGCAGGACGCAAATGATCCCGAAGGTCCGCCAGGAGCGGATGCCATAAAAAGTAAATACTCCGGCGCCGAAGGCGGCGAAGGTGGTTCGGCTGGAGGTGAAGACCACCCCGACGAATCCCAGCACCGGAAGGATCCACGAGCCGATCCGGCCCACCGCCCCCCGTCCCCGGGGGGTGAGGGCCAGGAAGGACAGGGACGACAGCAGCAGACCCGCCTCGATGTGATTGTGGAAGCACCCCGTGGCCTTGCCCCAGCGCTGGCCGGCGGGGTCGACATGCCAACGGGTGCCATCGTCCCGATTCCAGCCCACCGCCAGCTGCACCGCCATCAGCCCCAGGGTCGCCACCAGCATCAGCAGGGCGGTGCGGTCAAGCCAAAGGCCCGCCACCAGACTACGCCAAGCGATAATCCCAATGTAGACGGCACAGGGGATCAGCAGAATCAGGGGCGAGGAGACCTCGGCAGTGGGAACGTTGGCGTGAAGCCAGGCGATGCTCCCCAGGGTCCAGGCCACCAGGGCCAGGGCTATGCCGATCCCCGGAAGGTGGCGGGCGGTGGACCAGGTGCACAGGATCCCCGCCACCCCCAGGAGCAGCCCCGCGCGCACCGAACCACTGGACGGACCAGACCCCAGGAGGATCGCCGCCGCTCCGGCAATGCACAGAGCCTCACCGAGCTTCGCCCAGGAATTGTGGGACGGCACCATCCCTTCAATCCCGACGAAACTGGTGGTAGGAAACCGTGGTGCACCCCCGGAACCGGGCCCGCAGATTGATCCACCAGCGGAGGGGCAGGTACTTCACCTTCGTGTTGTGGTTGCGCCCGGGACGGCTGATGAAGATCCCGGGATGGCGATCCGCCAACCAGTAGCCGTAGGTCTCAAATTCTGAGAACGCACTGGCCTCGGTGCGGTCGATCACCCCGAGGATCCGCTGGTGCCAGACCTGACCCTCGGCCCGGGCCTCGATCTCATGGATCAGGGCGTTCAACAAGGCGACATCGATGATCTGATAATTGATGATGAACGAATCTGCCGGCGCCGGCCGCCAGCCCAGCAGGGCCCGGAAGGTGGCGAAGTACGGCGGATGATGTTCGATGGTGCGGTCGATGACGTACTTCCCGTCCGCCCACAGCACCAGGGGCGCCACCAGGATGGAATCCGCATCCAGGACCACATAGGCCTTGGTCTTGGCCAGTTTGCGGAAACCCCACTTCAGGAACTGCTGGTAGTACCACCCCGTCCGCACCTCGCCCCGGACGGAAATCTCCGCCATCGCGCTGCGGTGGGGGATCTCCGCCAGGCTGCATTCGTCGATCCGTTCCCCACCGGCGGCGGCGATCCCGGCCAAGATCTCCGGGGGCAGGTCGCCGCCGACGCACACCACCCGGGCCGGCCGGGGCACCAGATGGCGGAAGGCACTGGCCACCGCATAGGCCAACACATGACGATCCTTACGGTGGTAGGGAATGAAGACGTCGACGGCATCCATGGTCAATGCTGGGTCTCGGGGGCGTGCTGGACCGCGAAGTCGTCGAGGGTGAATGCCTGGTCGGCGCTGGCGATCCGTAGCAGCTTCGCCCCGCCCTGGAACGCCGCCCAGGAACTGAACGAGCTGGGCGGGCCCAGCACGAAGTCGCACCGGGACATGGCGTACAGGTCGCCGGCCACCGACCCCGGGCCGGGCTTCCAAGTCAGGCCGGCGAAATCATCGGGACTATGCCGGGCGTTGGAGCAGATCAGGAAGCCAACCCGGGCCGGGGCCAACAGGCCACGGATCCGCTCGATGAATCTGCGGTAGACCGGGACCTCCCAGAAAAACCGGCCATCCAAGTGGGTCTTGTAGTCGCCGTGGCGCAGGTGCACCGCCACCACCACGTCGCAGGTTCGGCGCAGGTCGGCCACCACCGTTTCGGCGGGGCCGCGATGCTCGGCGCAGGGCAGGAAGAACTCCCGGAGCAAGGCCGCGTGGCGCTGGGCCCAGGGGGCATGGCGGAAGTGGTAGCCCTGGAGCAACAACGTAGACGCGCCCCCGGCCTGGGCCCGTTCCACCACTGCCCGCAGGTCCTGGGGATCCCGGTTCCGAGCCCGGGCCCGGGCGATTCGCCCCAGGCTGAGGGGTCCCACCACCTTGCTGGCCTCCCAGGCGACCCTGGTGGCCGCGTAGGTGAGTCGGCGCTGGCCCAGGGCATAGGTGCGCGCGTTCGAACAACCCAGTGCCCAGGTGGCCAAGCTGCGCCGAGGGCCCTCGAACCAGTCGCTGTACTCCAGGAACGCGGGATTCAGGCAGTTCGCACCGATCTCCGCCGCCGCGGCCAGGACGTGGGCCCCCACCATCAGGCGGTTTCCCAGCTGGCCGGTGGTGCGGGTCAGAACAAGGCGGCGAAGCATGGGGCCGGACGGTATGAGCCTCTGGAGCCGGCGCCAGCCGCCCGGAGGATGCCCCCATGCGGCCGATCCTTCACGTCGATACGGAACGGGGCTGGCGGGGCGGACAGAACCAGGTGTACCTCCTCCACCGGGGTCTGGTCGCCGCCGGCGCCCCGTCCACCGTGCTCTGCCGGGCCGGGGAACCCCTGGCGGAACGCCTGGCCGCCGAGGGCCTGCCGTTCCTCACCGTCCCCCTGGGCTTCGCCTTCCAACTGCGGGCCGCCGCGGTGATCCGCAAGCACGCCGTAGCCGGGGCCCTGATCCACGCCCACGCCAGTGCGGCCCACGGTATCGCTTTGCTGGGGGTGGTGGGCACTAAGGCGCCCCTGTTGGTGACCCGACGTCTGGATTTCGCCCTGAAAACCGGGGCGATGGCCCGCTGGAAATACGGTCCCCGGGTGACCCGGTTCATCGCCATCAGCCAGGCCGTGGCCCGGATCCTCATGGCCGGCGGGGTGACCGCCCGGCAGGTGATGTTGATCCCCGACGGAATCGATCCCCCCACCGGCACCCCCGCCATCGCGGTCCCTCCGACCAATACCATCCGCACCGGTTCCGGTGGCTACCGCTACGTCGGACCAGCCCCCATCGTCCTCTGCGCCGCCGCCTTCGCCGAGCACAAAGGCCACCGTCACCTGCTGGAAGCCTGGCGGCTGATCGAAGCCCGGGGCGTTCCCGGGGAACTGCACCTCGCCGGCCAAGGCGAACTGGAAACCGACTTGCGGACCCAGGCGGAGGGTCTGCGCCGGGTCAAGTTCCTGGGCTGGATTGACGACCTGCCCACCCGCTGGGCCGGGGTGACCCTG
>CANIXE010000191.1 GCA_947470885.1 Planctomycetota bacterium | reverse complement strand
CGCAAGGAGCAGCCCAAGCAACAGACCGACGCCCCAGGGGGACGCCGGTCTGTATTCGTCCACGCACCAGGGCGGTGGTCCCGTCAGCCGCCGTGGCAGTGGCGGTAGGGCGTGCCCGAGCCGCAGGGGCAGGGATCATTGGGCCCGGGCTTGGCCCGAGGCGCGGGGGCCACGGCTTCCGGGGCGGCGAGCTGGGCAGCTTGACCAGCAGGCAGGAAGCCCCCGGCGGCGAAGGCTGCCTCCGCCGCGCCCAGTTCAGGCTCCGGGGCCTGGACCTGGACCTGCAGGCGGAAGAACGTCCGTAGGATGTCCTGGCGGATCAGTTCATTCATTACCTGGAAGAGGCGGTAGCCCTCCTCCTTGTAGCGCATCCGGGGATCCTTCTGGGCGTAGGCTTCCAGGCCGATGGCGTGGCGCAGATGGTCCATCGCGTAGAGGTGGTCCTTCCACCGGCGGTCGATGGTGTCCAGCAACAGGAAACGCAGGACTTCCACGAACATCTGGCCCAGTTCGGTCTTGCGGGCCTCGATGGCAGCGCTGACCCGGGGAAGCAGGAAATCCAAGCAGGCATCGCCCCCCTTGGTGACCGGCAGCTCGGCCTCTGCCGGGGGATTCAGGCCCAGCTCCTTGGCGTATTCCTTGGCCAGGCTGGCGGCCAGTTCCGGACCCCGCAGACCTTCGCCGGCAACCCGCTGGATCAGGTCATCCAGGCCTAATTTGTACATTTCGATCAAAGTCTTATCCAGGTCCTTGCCCTCCAACGCGCCCTGACGGGTGCGGTAGATCAAGGTCCGCTGGGTATTCATCACCTGGTCGTATTCGAGCAGGTTCTTGCGGATGCCGTAGTGGTACTCTTCGACCTTTTTCTGGGCTTTCTCGATGGAATTGCTGACCCAGGCGTGCTCGATGGGGATGCCGTCGCTGAGGCCCATCTTGCGCATCAGGTTGGCCATGCCCTCGCTGGCGAAGCGCTTCATCAAGTCGTCGTGGAGGCATAGGTAGAACCGGGAGCTGCCCGGGTCGCCCTGGCGGCCGGAACGGCCCCGCAGCTGGTTGTCGATACGCCGGCTGTCGTGGCGTTCCGTGCCCAGGATCCGCAGTCCACCAAGGGCCTGGATCGCCACCCCGGAGATCAGGGACGACGGCAGGGGCAGGGGCGTCATGCCCATGGTCTTGCGCGCGGCATTGACGGCCTTCAGCCGGCCAACGGGATCCGCCGGGGCCTTGGCGAGTTGCTTTTCATCCAGCCACTTGCCGCTCCACAGGTCGACGATGGCCTGGTCCAATTCCGGGCTGTCCGGACGCAGCTTCTTGGGGGCGACGCCCCGGTCCTGCCAGTGGCTCAGAACCTTGGGGAAGGGCGCCTTGCCGAGGATGATGTCGGTGCCGCGACCAGCCATGTTGGTGGCAATGGTCACACCGCCGAACTGACCGGCACCGGCAACGATTTCCGCCTCGCGCTGATGCTGACGGGCATTCAGCACGTTGTGGGGGATCCCCTTGCGGGTGAACTGCTCGCTCAGGCGCTCGCTGACTTCCACGGTGATCGTACCGACCAAGACCGGCTGGCCGATGGCGTGGAGGTCTTCCACCTCTTTGATGATCGCATCAAATTTTTCCTGCTGGCTGCCGTAGATCAGGTCCTGCAGATCCGCGCGCACCACCGGACGGTTGGGCGGGATGGCCACGACCTCCAGCTTGTAGATGGCGTTGAACTCATTGGCCTCGGTCATCGCCGTGCCGGTCATGCCCGCCAATTTGTGGTAGAGGCGGAAGAAGTTCTGAAGCGTGATTGTCGCGTAGGTCTGGTTCTCTTCCTGGATCTGGACTGCTTCTTTGGCTTCGATGGCCTGGTGCAGGCCGTCGCTCCAGCGCCGGCCTTCCATGATTCGACCCGTGTGTTCGTCGACGATCTTGACCTGGCCGTTGGCCACCAGGTATTCCTTGTCCCGGGTGTACAGTTCCTTGGCTTTCAAGGCGTTGTCCAGGAAGTGGGGCAGGTGCATGTGCTCCGCTTCGTAGAGGTTGGCGACCCCGAACATCTTCGCCGCCTGGTCCATGCCTTCTTCGGTCAGGGTCACATGGCGGTCTTTGACATCGACCTCGTAATGCGGGCCGACCTGGAGGGCCTTGGCGACTTCGCTGGCTTTTTCGTAGGCTTCCTTGCGGCCCACGGACGGGCCGCTGATGATCAGCGGGGTCCGGGCTTCGTCGATGAGCACCGAGTCCGCCTCGTCGACAATGGCGAACCCCCGCCGGGTTTGGACCTGCTCATCGAGGGACTTCGCCAGGTTGTCCCGGAGGTAGTCGAAGCCGAATTCATTGTTGGTACCGTAGGTCACATCGGCGGCGTAGATCGCCTTGCGCATCCACGACGGCTGCTGGGACTGGATGGCGCCAACGCTGAGGCCCAGGAAGCGCAGGGCGGGGGCATTCCACGCGGCATCGCGGCTGGCCAGGTAGTCGTTGACGGTGACCACGTGGACGCCGGTGCCCGCCAGACCGTTGAGGTAGCAGGCGAGGAAGGCCACCAGGGTCTTACCTTCGCCGGTCTTCATCTCAGCCACCCGGCCGCGGTGGAGGACGATGGCCCCCAGGACCTGGGCGTCGTGGGCACGCATCCGGAACGGCGGGGCGCTGACCGGGTACAACTTGCGGATGGCCGCGTAGGCACTGGCGGGCAGATCGAGATCCCAGGGGTACTTGCTGACCTCCCGGCCCTCGCTGGCCTGGGCCTGGGCCATGATCGCGGCCATCTCGGCACGGGCGGCCTGGACCGCCGGCAGGGCCACACCCCAGGCATCTTCTGGAAAACCCCGGGCGGGATCGAGGGCATTCCACATGCCAATTCGCCGGTCGGCGGCCTCCCGGGCCAGGGCCAGGGCTTCGATCTGCACGCTATCGAGGCTGGCCTTGTGGTTGCGGACTTTGTCCACCAACGTCTTGGACCATTCCCGCAACTGGACGTCGTCCAGGGCCTGGAATTGGGATTCCAGCGCCCTGACCTGATGGACCAGGGGCCAGATTTTGCGCAGCACCGCGTCATTCGTGGTGCCGAGGATACGGCGGGCGATGGAAGTGATCGTGTCGACGACGGCCATGGGGGGCTCCGATTCCGGGGCGGCACGTTAGGCCGCTCAGGGCATTGGCCAGCGGGGACTCCCCCCGGGGGGCTTACCCCGTCGACGCACCCGACTTGAGCCCCCCTTGGATCATCTGCCCCAAGGTTTTGCCGGCATCATCCAAGTGGACCATCTGGGCCGATAGCTCCTCACTGGTGGCGGCCAGTTCCTCGGCGGTGGCGGATTGGTCATGGATGACTTTTTCCACGGTGCTGATCTCACCCAGGACAGCCTGGAGGGCGGTGCGCTGCTTGCCCCCCTGCTGGGCGAGAATCGAGACCCGCACGGCCACCTCGACGCTGCGCCGGGAGAATTCCCGGAACCGCTCCACCATCGCCCCGTTCAGTTCCCGGCGAACTTCCTCCACCGCTAGGCTGGTGGCCAAGGCGGTGGCGGTGGCCCGTTCCCGGCCTTGGACCAACAACCCTTCGTTGGTCTTCACCGCCTCGGCAGCCCGCTGGGCCAGGCTGCGGACCTCGTCGGCCACCACGGCGAACCCAGCTCCGGCCTCCCCCGCCCGGGCGGCTTCCACCGCTGCGTTCAAGGCCAGAAGGTTGGTCTGGAAAGCGATGTCATCGATGGCCTCGATCACCGCCGCCGACTTCACCGTGAGATCCCGGACCTCTTCGACCGCCTGCCCCAGAGCCGCCAGACGATCGGTGATCCGCTTGGCCAACAACCGGGCCTCCACCGCCCCTTCTTCGGCACTGGCGGCAACCTGGACCGATAGGGTATCCGCCTTGCCTCCGTTACTGACCACCCCTTCGGCCGCGCTATCCAGGGCCTTGGTCTCTTCGACAATCCGCTGCATCGAGGCCGCCTGTTCCGAGGTCCCATGGGCCAAGGTCATGCCCGCGGAGGCGAGTTCCTGGATCCCCGCCCGGCCTTGACTGGCGCCATTGCCGATGGCCAAGCCGACAGCCGAGAACGGACGGGTCACCTGCCAACGCAGGAGCCAAGTCAAGGCTGCCACTAGGCTCAGACCCAGGGTCACGCTGCCCGCTAATAGTGCCAACTGCCAGGTCTGATTGCGCTGGCGACTGTGGGCGATGAGGGCGACGATGAGCTGTTGAACGGATGTCTGGGCGGTGGCGGTGGCGGTGACCACGGGGCCAAGGGGCGATCCCTGCAAGGCCTGGTCTGAGGCGGTGAACGCGGCCTGGGTGGCGGTCCTGGCTTCGCTAAGCGCTGTCACCAGCGTAGGTTCTGTCACCCCCGGCAGGGTCACCGTCTCTGGTTGACCAAAAATTCGAACCACCGACCCACCATGTTCCAGGGCCTCAAAGGTGGCGAGCATCAGCTCCCGCACGGGGGCGGGATCCTGGGCCAGCCCCGCCCGGGTCAGGGCAGTCAGGGCCAGTTGGCGCTGGAGCAGCATCCGTTGCCGACCGGCCATATCGACCACCACGCTATCGCTGGCGGAAGCCCGCCACAGGGCCAGACCTCCAGCTCCGATCAACACCAGCATCAGGACCAGACTGGCGGCAATGGGGACCACCAGGCGGAATAACAACGAATGCCGGCTCATGACTTGGCCCCCTGGTCATCCTGATGCTTCAGCAGGACCAGGCATTCCACCACCGCCTCGGTGCGGGCCTGGAACTCTGGACCGTGGATCTGCCGTTGGGCTTCATCCAGGTGCCGACTGGCCAGGGCGTCGATGATCGGCCCCAGGCCGCTGTGGAATTCGGCATGGCTGGATCGTAATCGCTGAAATAGACCGGGATCTTTGATGCAACGCTCGGCCTCACCGTGGATCCACTTCCCCAGGTCGCAGCAATTATCCACGCAGGAAGTTTGGCGGTCGGGCACCTCGCCGGTCTCCACTGAGGTCAGCAACCGCACCTTCCAGCGGACGTGGGCGACCAGGGCGGAATTGAGATCCATGGGTACCTTCCTTAAATAAGGAGTTCTACCTTAGGATACCTTTAATTGATCAATTCCGCAACCTTGGCTGGGACGGATTAACCTTAATAACGCAGTTGAGTTGGCCTTTTGCAGAAT
>CANIXE010000190.1 GCA_947470885.1 Planctomycetota bacterium | reverse complement strand
ATCAGACCAGTTCGAACAGGGCCTTGGTGCCGTTGTCACCGAGGCGGAAGCCAGCCCGCAGAACGCGAGTGTAACCACCCTGACGCTCCTTGTACTTGGGAGCCACGGTTTCGACCAGAGCCTTGACAGCTTCCTTGCTACCAAGGGCCGACAGGGCCAGACGACGGTAGTGCAGAGCACGAGCCGGATCCGTCTGGGCGATGGCCTTCTTGCCGTAGGTGATGCACCGCTCGGCGTACCGACGGGCTTCCTTGGCCTTGGGCAGGGTGGTGATGACCCGGCCGTGCTCAAACAGCGCGGCGACGAGGTTCTTCATCAACGCGATGCGGTGCTCGGAGGTACGGTTCAGCTTGCGGTGATCGACGCGGTGGCGCATGGGAGGCCTTCGTTTCCAGTGTTCTTAAGCAGTGTTCGTCAGTGCAGGTGGTGGGCTTAGGCCTCAGCGGCCTTCGCAGCGAGGCGCATGCCGAAGGACAGGCCACGATCGGCCAGTTTCTTCTTCAGTTCCTTCGCGGCGATCTTGCCGAGGTTACGGATGCCGGAGACTTCGGCTTCGTCCATCTGGACCAGGTCACCGACCGTCTTGATGTTGGCACCACGCAGGGCGTTTTCAGTGCGGACGCTGAGGTCCAAAGCGCTGATTTGACGGCCCATGAGGCTGGTCTTCTCGGCGTCGCCATCGACCACCAGACCACCAGCGGACCCTTCCAACTCACGACCGATCTCAAAGTACTTCACAAACGGGTTCAGATGTTTGCGCAGAATATTGGTCGCTTCCACCAGGGCCAGTTCCGGGGTGATGGAACCATCGGTCCAGACTTCGAGCTCAAGGGCTTCGTAGTCCGTCCGCTTGCCGAGGCGCGTGCTGCGGGTGATGAACGAGCAGCGCTGCACGGGGCTGTAGATCGAGTCGATGGCAATGGTGCCCACTGGACTGTTGTCGATCTTCTGGCCTTCGGCAGGGACAAATCCACGACCGGCGCCAACATCCAGCTCCAGGACAAAGCGGACGTCCTTGGTCAAGGTCGCGATCACGAGATCGGGATTAATGACTTCGACGTCCTGATGGGGGGTAATATCCCCAGCCGTAACGGCACCCGTGGAGGATTTCTCCAGACGGATGACGACGTTTTCATCGCTGTGCAGACGCAGGCGCAAGCGCTTGAGATTCAGGATGATGTGGGTGACATCTTCCAAAACGCCGTCCAGCGTGGTGAATTCGTTGTTGGCTCCCTGAATGCGGATCGCCCGAACAGCAGCACCCTGGATGCTGGAGAGCAGCACACGGCGCAGGCTGTTGCCGATGGTCGTAGCAAAGCCACGCTCAAAAGGCTCGGCAACGAACTTGGCATAGTTGGCCGAGGCAGCTGATTCAGCCTTCTCGACACGGGTGGGAAGCTCGAAGCCACGCCAGCGGATGCGCATAGGATTCTCCGGAAATCAATCGTCAGGAGGTGAGAAAGGACAAGCGAATCTAAAGGGATCCGAGGACCCCAGACACATCAAACGCGACGCTTCTTCGGGGGGCGGCAACCGTTGTGGGGCAACGGGGTAACATCGGTGATCATCTTCACCGCAACGCCGGCCTTCATCAGAGCGCGGATAGCGCTCTCACGACCGCCGCCCGGACCCTTGACGCGGATCTCGCATTCCTTGAGACCGAGCTTGAGGGCCTTCTCGGCACAACGCTCCATGGCCAACTGGGCAGCAAAGGGCGTGCTCTTGCGGCTACCCTTGTACCCGATGGAGCCGGCAGACTCCCAGGCCGCAACTTCACCATTCGCATCAGCGATGCTGATAATGGTGTTGTTGAAGGTCGAGTTGATATTGACGATGCCGGCGCGGACCGTCTTCTTCGTCTTCTTCTTCTGGTAAGCCATGGTAACGCTCTTTCAGCAGTTCGGTGTCGCAGTTTTACTTGCGGAGGATCTTCTTATTCGCGACGGTCTTCTTCTTACCCTTACGGGTACGAGCATTCGTGCGCGAACGCTGGCCGCGACAGGGGAGGTTGCGAGCGTGGCGGTAACCACGGAAGCAGCCGATCTCCTTGAACCGAGCGATGTTAGCCTGGACTTCACGGCGGAGGTTACCTTCGATGACGAAGTTCGTCTCGATGTAGGTGGCAACCTTACCCAGCTCCTCTTCGGTCAGCTGGAAAGCGCGCTTGTCGACATCAATACCGCAATCACGGCAGATGATGACAGCACGATGAAGGCCGATGCCATACAGCGCGGCAAGGCTGTAGGGAACCTTCTTATTGTTCGGAATATCGACACCGAGGATACGGGGCATAATGGACCTTTCAGATCAGCCCTGGCGCTGCTTGTGGTTGGGGTCGGAGCAGATGACGTAGACGCGGCCCTTGCGGCGGACAATCTTGCAGTTCTCGCAGCGGCGCCGGACGGACGGGGTGACCTTCATGACGGATTCCTGTTGGAAACTTTCTCGGGAGGATTTTAGGCTTCGCGGTAGACGATACGACCGCGGGACAAATCGTAGGGCGACATCTCGATGGTGACCTTATCACCCGGCAGAATTCGGATGTAGTTCATCCGGATCTTACCTGAGATATGCGCCAGAACGACATGTCCGTTCGGAAGCTCGACCCGGAAACGGGCATTGGGGAGGCTTTCCTTAACGGTCGCCTCGAGTCGGATATTATCTTCTTTAGCCATGGATCAGAACCTCTTGCCGCCCTTCTTGGCAGCTCCGGCGAGGCCCTGGTACTGATGGGCGAGGAAGAATGAACCGACCTTCTGCATCACATCCAAAATCACACCGACCACGATGAGGAGACCGGTTCCTCCCAGGAGGACGGTCGAACCATGCGTACTCATGCCCATCATGACCCCGATCGACTCAGGAAGGATGGCGATGATGGCCAGAAAGGTCGCACCGACGAAGGTGATGCGGATCAGGATATGATGCAGATGGTCCACCGTGTTCTTGCCTGGCTTGATGCCACGCACAAAGAAACCAGCCTGCTTGAAATGATTGCTCAGGTCAAAAAGGTCGAAAGTGATGCTGATATAAAAGTAGGTGAAGGCGATGATCAGACCCGCAAAGGCATAGCGATGACCAGGCGTTCCATAGGCGAACAGCTGTTCCATACCAATCTTGCCCGCCACAAAGCCAAGAACGACCATAATCGGGCTCGCGAAAATCACCGGAATAACATTGGCCTGGTTCAGCTTGAGCGGGAGGGTGGTCTGAGCGCCGCCATACACCTTATTGCCCTGGACCCGACGCTGCTGCTCAAGACCGATCCGACGCACCGCCTGGACGACCATGACAATGGCTGCGATGATCAACAGGGCGACCATCACTACTCCAAGGTATTTCGGCAAATCGCCTCCAAACCCCTGGAAAGATGACGGCATATAAGCCAGAATACCGAACATGATGATCAGGGAGACGCCATTACCGATACCGTAGCGGGTAATCTGCTCGGAAATCCAAAGAATCAGCATGCTTCCCGTGGTGATCACCAAGGTACTCTGGACCACAAACAAGAATTTATCGTCCGTGTGGACCAGGACATGTTGCCCTGAGCTAAACTTTGACAGCGCCACAGCCGCAATCGTCGCCTGAACTAAGGCAATTCCCAGCGTCGTATAACGAGTATACTGATTGATTTTACGACGGCCGCCTTCGCCTTCCTTCTGCAAAGCCTTGAGGCTCGGAATGCTAAACGTCAGCAGTTGAATAATGATGCTGGCAGAGATGTACGGCGTAATGCCAAGTCCAAAAATCGAGGCATTTTGAATAGCTCCGCCATTGAACATGTCCGCATACCGCAGAATGGCGCCAATGGCATCCGACTCGCCACCCTGACCGAAGACCAGCGACTTCAGTGCCGCCGCATCAACACCAGGGATAGGAATGTAGACACCCAAGCGGTACACCAAAACGCCCAAGATGAACGTAATGATGAACCGCCGGAGAAGCTCACGAGCCGGATTTTCAGAGAGGTCGCCGTCAGCCATGGGAGAATTTCGCAGCAAGCCCGAAGGCTCAGGCCTGCGCGTCCTGCACGAGAGCCAACTCGACCACGGACCCGCCAGCAGCCTCAATGGCCGCCTTAACGGAGGCACTGACGCGATGGACAGCGACCTTGAGGGCGCGGGTGACGTCAGCCTTGCCAACGATCTTCACCAACGCGCCATCGCGAGCCAAGCCCGCAGCAACCAGAGATTCAACGGTCACATCACCCTGCACGCGCTCGATGACCCGAGCCAGGTAAACCGGCTGGTATTCTACACGATGAGCAAAGTTCGAGAAGCCGCGCTTCGGAATGCGCATGTACAGGGGCTTTTGACCACCCTCGAACATGGGACCACGGTTCTTGCCGCCCGTACGGGAGCCTTCACCCTTGGAACCGCGACCACCGGTCTTGCCGAGGCCGGAACCCAGACCGCGACCAACGCGACGGCGGCCACGACGGCCAGTATCAACAGAGAGAATGTCGTTAAGACTCACAGTTCCACCCCACGCAGCTGCTGGTACTGGTCCTTGGTGCGCAGCTTGGACAGGGCGTCCAAGGTAGCACGGATCAGATTCACGGGATTGTGGTTCCCGTAGCACTTGGAAAGAATGTTATGAACGCCAGCCTTCTCGAGGACCGCACGAACCGAGCGACCTGCGATTACGCCAGTACCATCGGCTGCAGGCATCAGACGCACACGAGCGGAGCCAAAACGACCCTCAACTTCATGCGGAATCGTGCCATTCACGATCGGGTACGGACGGACAGCCTTCTCGCCATCACGAACCGCCTTATCGATCGAGGACGCCACTTCCTTGGCCTTACCCTTACCGAAACCAACCTTGCCCTTGGTATCGCCGAGAACGACGAACGAGGCAAAGCTGAAACGCTTACCACCCTTGACGACCTTGGCGCAACGGTTGATGCGGACCACGTCTTCGGTGTAGAGCTTGCTACGCGGCTCGCGGGGCTGCGCGGGACCGCGACGCTCGCGGCGCGTCTGGCCATCGGCGGGCGCGTCGGCACCCTTGCTGTTGCTGGCGCCGGGGGCGCCACGACGTTGCATAACCATAGTCGATCGTTCCTTGGGTCCCCTTCTGCTGAAGGGGGGACAAGCCTAAAGGGTGGATTAGAAGTTCAAGCCCTTGCTGCGGGCCGCTTCGGCCAGGGCAGCGAGACGGCCGCCATACTT
>CANIXE010000189.1 GCA_947470885.1 Planctomycetota bacterium | reverse complement strand
GCAGAATCATCCCCAAGTGCAGATCCGGGAGATGTTCAACACCGTCGAACTTACCGAAGCGAATTTCCACGAAAGCATGGAGCTGCTCATCGAGGGCGCGGTGCTGGCGGTGATCGTGGTCTTCTGGTTCCTCCGGGAATGGCGGCTGACCTTGATTTCCGCCATCGCCCTGCCGTTGTCGGTGATCCCAACGTTTTTGGCGATGCAGATGTTCGGCTTCAGCCTGAACGTGGTGACCCTGCTGGCGATGTCCCTGGTGGTGGGGATCCTGGTGGATGACGCGATTGTGGAGGTGGAAAACATCGTCCGCCACCTGCGGATGGGCAAGACGCCCTACCAGGCGGCGATGGAGGCCGCGGACGAGATCGGCTTAGCGGTGATCGCCACCACGTTCACCCTGGTGGCGGTGTTCCTGCCCACGGCGTTCATGGGGGGCATCCCGGGGAAGGTGTTCCGAGAGTTTGGCTGGACCGCTGCCGTGGCGGTGGTGGCGTCGTTGGTGGTCGCCCGCCTGCTGACCCCGATGATGTGCGCCTATCTGCTGAAACCCGTCACCGGAGAAGCCAAGGACGGCTGGTGGATGGCCCCCTACCTGGCCATCGTCCGCTGGAGCCTGGCCCACCGGTTCTTGACCATGTTCAGCGTCGGCCTGTTCCTAGCCGGGTCGGTGGCCCTGGCCCCCTTCCTGTCCACCACGTTCATCCCGGCCTCCGACCGGGGCCAGACCCGAATCACCCTGGAACTGCCCCCCGGTGCGACCTTGGAGGACACCCGTCGGCTGGCCGACCAAGCCACCGAAATCGTCGGTCGCACCCCCGAGGTCACCACCCTGTTCACGGTGGTGGGCAGCACCGCCGGCAATGGCTTCGACAGCTTGGGTTCCAGCGATGTGCGCAAGGCCACCATCACCGTCATCCTCAAGCCCCACGCCCAGCGCAATCGTTCCCAAACCGCCATCGAAAAGGACCTGCGCCGGCAGTTGGCGGTGATTCCCGGAGCGCGGATGACCCTGGGCCTGGGGGAATCCGGGGAAAAACTCGATCTGATCCTCGCTGGAAACGACGCCAAGGCCCTGGCGGACGCCAGCCAGGCGGTGATTCGGGACCTGCGGACCCTGCCCGGCCTGGGGGCGATCACCTCCGACGCCAGCCTGCTCCGCCCGGAAATCCAGATCACCCCGGACTTCGCCCGGGCCGCCGATCTGGGGGTGACCTCGGCGGCGCTGATGAACACCGTGCGGGTGGCCACCGGCGGGGACTTTGCGGTGAAGTTGGCGAAGCTGAACCTGCCCCAACGCCAGCTGGCGATCCGTGTGCGCCTGGCGGATGCCGCTCGGGCCGACCTGGACGCCCTGAGCCGTCTGCGCATTCCCGGCAGCCAGGGTCCGGTGCTGTTGGGCTCGGTGGCGGCGGTGGAACTGGCCAGCGGTCCGGCCCAGATCGACCGCCTGGACCGCCAACGCAAAGTGGGGATCGCCGTCGAGCTGAATGGCCGGCTGCTGGGGGACATCACCCCCCTGGTGGATCGCCTGCCGTCGTTGCAACACCTGCCCGCCGGGGTGACCCGCAGCGTCTCCGGGGACGCAGAACGGATGGCCGAACTATTCGGCGGCTTCGCCAAGGCGATGCTCATCGGCCTGCTGTGCATCTACATGGTCCTGGTCCTGCTGTTCCACGATTTCCTCCAGCCGGCGACGATCCTGGCGGCCCTGCCCCTGGCCATCGGCGGTGCTTTGGGGGCGCTGCTCCTCACCGGCAACAGTTTCTCCATGCCCTCGGTCATCGGCCTGCTGATGCTGATGGGGATCACCACCAAGAATTCCATCCTGCTGGTGGATTACGCGGTGATCGCCCTGCGGGAAAAGGGTCTGCCCCGGCGGGAGGCGATCCTGGATGCCTGCCATAAACGGGCCCGGCCGATCCTGATGACCACCATCGCCATGGGCGCGGGCATGCTGCCCATCGCCCTGGGCTGGAGCGTGGACCCCAGCTTCCGTTCCCCCATGGCGGTGGCGGTAATCGGCGGTCTGATCACCTCGACCTTCCTCAGCCTGATCGTCATCCCGGTGGTTTTCACCTTGATGGACGATGTGGCCGGGTTGTTCCGCTGGCGTCCGGCTGCAAGTCCATCAGAACACCCCGAGGCGATTCCATGAACCCCCTGCTGCCCGCCTGCGCCCTGTTGGTCCTTACCGCCTCCCTGCCGGCCCTGGACGCCCTGGACTCGCCCGCGGCCGCCCAGTGGTACATGCCCCTGCGGGACCGACCCCAAGTGCGCCTGACCAGTGCATTTGGCGGCGAACAATCCACCCCGGTGCGGGATCAGGTGGCGACCCTGGGGCGCAGCGGCGGTTTCGCCCAGGTTGCAGGGCGGATCTGGAAGGATGACGGAAGCGAGGCCTGGCTGCGGGTGGGCGGCAATCAGGTGCGTCTGGACAGTGACGCCCAGCTCCCCCAGAGCGGCAGCCTACCCGAGAAACTCCAGGATGTCCGGGTGGGTGGCTTCTACCGGATGATCACCCCGGAAGGCCGAATCTTCGGGGTGGATGCCGAAATCAGCTCCCCGTCTGATCATCCGTATGCCAGCGCTCGGTTGATTTCCGTGGGCGGCACGGCGTTTTCTTTCTTCCCCACGACCGGGATGGATGGCTGGCAATTCGGTCTGCGCTATGACCGCAACAGCACCTTCCTGCCCGGCGTTCCCCTACCCATGGTGGCCTACCAATGGTTCCGGCCCGAGCAGGGGCTGCGGATCAACGCCGGCATCCCCTTTGTCATGGCTGACTGGCGCTGGGTCGACGACTGGTCGGTGGGGGGCAGCTTCTTCCCCGTGGACCGGGTCCAGGCGGCGGTGACCTGGGCCCCGGGGACCCCCAAGGCCAAGCTGGGTCCAGGCGGACCGTGGGCGGTGAAGGCCGGTGGCTCCATCAGCGCCGAAAGCTGGATGCTGGCGGACCTCGACGATCCCCAGGAACGGCTGATCTTCCGCACCATCCGGGTGTTCGTCAGCGGCGAATGGCGGCCCTTCCCAGGCAACAGCCTGCGCCTGACCGGGGGCCGGATCCTCCAGCGAGATGTCTATATCACTGATACCCCCTCCGTCCGGGGCAACGATCGCCTGAGCACTGATCCGGCCTGGTATGGATCCTTGGCGTTGACCGCCGGCTACTGAGTCGGGGTTGTGAAAAAAAAGGGAAAGAGGATCTGGGGATTGGCCGCCGGTCCACCCTACATACGTCCAGATCCGGAAATCTTCATTGAGTGACGGCATGATGATGCATCAACCGACAGCCTATGGATCGCCCGGTCCTGCCGTCTTGCAAAGCGGACCCCTTTCCTAGCTTTGCCGCCTTCCGCGCCAACCCCAGTCAGGAGAATCCCATGGCTATCAATGTCGCCATCAACGGCTTCGGCCGCATCGGCCGCCTCGTCTTCCGCGCCCTCGTCGAACAGGGTGCCCTCGGCACCGAGTTCAACATCGTCGCCGTCAACGACCTCGTCCCCGCCGACAACCTCGCCTACCTGGTGAAGTTTGACTCCACCCAGGGCAAGTTCGCCGGGGAGGTCAGCTCCAAGAAGTCCGCTGCCGACAAGGCCGAGGACGACATCCTCGTGGTCAACGGCAAGGAAATCAAAGTCCTCGCCTGCAAAGACAACTGGCCCTGGAAGGACCTGGCCGTCGACGTCGTCATCGAGTCCACCGGTCTGTTCACCAGCGATGAGAAGGCCGGCCTGCACATCAAGGCGGGCGCCAAGCGAGTGATCATCTCGGCCCCCGCTTCCGGCGACGGCGTGAAGACCGTGGTCATGGGCGTGAACGAGAAGGAATACGACGCCGCCAAGCACAAGATCGTGTCCAACGCCAGCTGCACCACGAACTGCCTGGCCCCCCTGGTCAAGGCCGTTCTCGACGCCGGCTTCGGCTTGACCGAGGGTCTGATGACCACCGTGCACAGCTACACCGCGACCCAGAAGACCGTCGACGGTCCCTCGAAGAAGGACTGGAAGGGCGGCCGCACTGCAGCCCAGAACATCATCCCCAGCACCACCGGTGCGGCCAAGGCCGTCGCCCTCGTGCTGCCCCAGGTGAAGGGCAAGCTCACCGGCATGGCCTTCCGCGTGCCCACCCCCACCGTGTCGGTGGTGGACCTGACCTTCAAGACCGAAAAGGCGACCTCCATCAAGGAGATCAACGCCGCGATCAAGAAGGCCAGCGAAACCAACCTCAAGGGCATCCTGGGCTACTCGGATGAAGAAGTCGTCAGCACCGACTTCATCCACGACAACCGCTCGTCGATCTACGACGCCGGCTCGTCCGTCGAACTGAACGCCAACTTCTTCAAGCTGGTGTCCTGGTACGACAATGAATGGGGCTACAGCAACCGCGTCATCGACCTCCTCCGGTTCATGACCGCCAAGGGCATCTGAGCCCAATTCGTCAAGGTGCTTGTTGATGAAACAAGCACCTTGACGAACGGGGAAGACCCACCACAGTCCTCCCCCTCGCCGGACCGTAGCTCAGCCTGGATTAGAGCGCTACCTTGGGGTGGTAGAGGTCGCAAGTTCGAATCTTGTCGGTCCGACCAAACGATAAAGCCCTGGAAGTTAACCACTTCCAGGGCTTTGTCGTTTTCACCCAGAAGCCCCGTTTTCGGCCTTGCACCCAGTACTGCACCCAGTTCCCCCCGCCGCTCGACGTAAAATGAAGGGCCGGAGCCCTTCACCCAGCCTTCGGCGTCACCCCTTGGTTGGGGTGGTGCCGAAGACCATCCGATTGATGTCGCCGTGGTAGGCCAGCAAGTGCCCGTAGTGCTGGTGAACCATCGTGGTGTCGGCATGGCCCAGCCAGCGGGCCACCAGGACGTCCGAGACCCCTGAGATCAGCAGGTTCGAGCAGAACGAGTGTCGCATGCCGTGGGGCGTAATTTCTTTCGCCCCGGCAGACACCGCCTTGGCCAGGACCCGATTCCAGACCTTCTTGGGGTCGTAGCGGTAGACCCGCTTCGTCCCGCCGCGTTTGGGCATGGCCTTCACCGGCATGAGCAGGTAGCCCTCCGGCTTCCGGAACGGACGGATGATCTCCACCAGGCGGGTGTGCATGGGCACCGCCCTGGCTTCGCCGTCCTTGGGCATCCAGCTCTCCTTGGGGACGATGTGGGCCACTGGCGCTGCCATTCCGGTGGCCTGGTCGGTAGCATCCAGGTCCAGGTCCT
>CANIXE010000188.1 GCA_947470885.1 Planctomycetota bacterium | reverse complement strand
CGATGCGGGCGGTGGTCCAGCTCCTCCACAAACCCCACTTGTGGGAGAAAACCACCCACGGGGTGGCCATGGTAAAGCCCCCGGGGGGGTGACCCCACCGCGTTACGCTTTGTTGGGTCTGGCACGTTCGAGATATTTCGGGTAGATTGTAGGGTGACCACAAACCCTGGAATCCATCCCATGCGACTTTCCGGCTTCGTCTTCCTGGTCTCCGCCCTCCTGTTGCCCCTCGCCCCAGCGGCGGAGCAGGTGATTTCCTTCCGAGGTTCCCTTTCGGCGGCCCCCATCGTGGATGCCGGGGGCAAGGCCTATGCCGCCCTCCATCCCGAGGTCACCTTCACCATCAATGACAGTTCCACGCCGGCGAGCCTGAAGGCCGTCGCCGCCGGGGATGTGGCTCTGGGGGCGACCGCCCGGGAACTGAAGGCCGAGGAACGCGTCCAATACCCGGATCTTCGCCTCTCCCTGTTGTGCCATGACGGCGTGGTCATCGTCGTCAACAAGGCCTTCCCCTTGGAGGGCATCACCACCAAGCAACTGCAAGACGTGTATACGGGGACGGCCACTTTGAAAAATTTCGGCGGTGGGGATGGCCCTGTGGTGGCCATCGGTCGGCCAGAGGCCCAAGCCACCCAGGAGTTGTTTTTCCAGATCCTGGGCTTGGAGGCCAAAGTCGTGGTCGGTGACGATGGGGGCAAATCCCTGCTATGCCGGACCAAGGGTGCGGCGGATTTCGCCCCTACCCCGGTGGCCATCGCCAGTGGTCACAAGGATGCGGTGGCCCGGATCATCGCCAATCCCGGGGCGCTCACCTTTTGTCCCATCGGCATGGCCCAGGGCTTGGTCGCCAAGGGTCAGCCCATCAAGGTGCTGGCCCTGGACGGCAAAGTTCCCAGTGAGGCCAGCGTGCTGGATGGCAGTTATCCCCTCCGGCGGAAGCTGTTCCTTCTCACCAAAGGTGAGCCGACGGGCCCTGTGGGGGAATTCATCGCCTTCATGACCGGCAGCCCGGGGCAGGCCATCGTCAAAAAGATGGAGTTCATCCCTATTCCTGTGAAATAAACAGGGTTCGTCCATGCGCCTTTCGTCTCGTCTCGCCCTTGTTGCCGGAGTTCCGGCGGGAACCCTGGCTCTGCTGTTGATCGGAGTGTCGATCCAGGGTCAGGGCCACAGCACCGCCGATGTGGGGGTGGCCCTGGGGCTTGCCACCACACGCCTGACCACCGCCCAGCAAACCAGCCTGGGCGGGGTCACCGCCCGGATGGTGGATGTCAATCGGGCCAGCCTGCTGAGCAAAGGCCAGTCCTTGGGCCTCATCAGCGCCGGTTTGGCAGGGCAGAGCCTGGTCCTGGATGACGACGATGGGTTGGTCAAGGTCGCCAAGCAGATCCTCTTGGATGACGACTGCATCGGTATTTGGATCCTGGGGATGGATGGGGCCCTGCGCGCCGGGGCGGTGGATACCGAACTCAAAACCCTGGTGGCCTCCGTCCAGCCAGAGACCGCCGCCAAGGCGTCCCCGGCCAATCTGCTCGCCGCCTTGGGAAAGCTGCCTGGGGTGCCCACCCTCAAAACCCCCATAATACTGGAAAAAAAGACCCTGGGTACCGTGGTGGTGGCCCTCAGTGCAGCTCATCTCCTGGAGCGGGAAACCGCGACCCGCAAGGAGTTGGAACAGGTGCAGGCGGAATCCCTCGCCCTCTTGGAACAGACCCGGACCAGTCTGGAAGCGACCCTGGCCGCGTCGTCCCGGGAGACGACCTTGGTCTTGGGGGTGGCCGGAGCCGTCAGTCTGTTGGCGTTGATTCCCCTGGGGCTGTTCCTCGGCCGGCGGATCGCCCGGCCGGTCGTTGCCGCCGCCCAGGTCCTCCAGGCCGTGGCCCGGGGTGATTATGAACAGCAAGTTGACGTGGTTGGTCGGGATGAACTGGCGGACCTGGCCCAGTCCCTCAATGCCACGGTGGTCGTCCTCCGGGACAGTCATCGGCGGATCGAAGCCCAAGCTGCGGAAGCCGTGGCGATGAACCAGGCCATGCAGGATCTGGTGGCGAAGATGAACCGCTCGGCCATCACCACAGCCCAACAGGCGGATGATGCCAGCAGCAATGCCCAGACGGTTTCCGCGCGGGTCCAGAATATTTCGACGGCGGTCACCCAGATGGCTTCGGCGGGAAATGAGATATCTGTCAATACCGCCGAGTCCGCCCGGATTGCCCGGGAGACAGCCGCGGATGCCCGGAGCATTGATGCCCGGATTCGGGCCCTGGGGGCATCCACCCAAGACATCAACGCCATTGTCGGCACCATCGACGGCATCGCCCGGAGCACCAAGATGCTGGCCTTGAATGCGACCATTGAAGCCAGTCGGGCCGGGGAGGCCGGCAGGGGATTCACCGTGGTCGCCGATGAGGTGAAGGAGTTGGCCCAACAGACCGTGAAGGCGACCAAGGACATCAGCAGCCGGATCACCGGCATCCAGACCCAGGTGCAGGATATCATGGGCGATATCGCCCGCATCGCCGCCACGGTCACCCGGATGGATGAATTGCAGGGAAGCGTTGCCGCCGCCATCGAGGAACAATCCGCCACCACGACGGAAATCACCAGCGATCTGGCAGCGGCCGCCCAGAGTAGTCAGGAAATCGCCCAGGCGGTGGCCGGCGTAGCCGAGACAGCCAAGCGGGTGGGATCGATGGCCTAGACCTTGGATGAATGGGGGAGGCCTTCCGGTTACCTCCGGGACCAGGTACCCGTGGATAACCGCGTGATCAGCTTTCCGGAAGCCTCACGGCTTGCTGTTCCTACACTTCAGGGCGTCGCAATGGAACGCTGGATGTCCATGACGGAGCGCTCTTTGCGGCGCCAGTCCGGTGGTCCACTATCCAGTGAGTCTCTCGGGCCTTCCCGCTGAAAACTAGGGCTTCAATGACGACCGGACGACCGGATTTTTTCATTAAGGTACCCTGCCCTACACTTGGCCTGGGCTTTGCGTAAATCCCGGTCGAGGTAGCTCCAGGCTCTTGGCACCCTTTGTGCTAAAATCCCTGGCAGCGCCATCCGCCGTCCAGGGAAACCACACATGCCCAAGGGCATCTACACCGCTGCCAGCACCATGTACGTCGAGGCCCAGGCCCTCGACGTGGCGGCGCGCAACCTGGCCCACGCCACCACCCCGGGCTACCGCAAAGAGGTCGCCCTCCGGGGTGGTTTCGCTGAAGCCCTCCAGCAGAAGGGGCACCGGGGCGATGCCGCCAGCGATGGAGGCACGGGTATTCTTAGTCAGGGCAGCTACTTCGATCAGCATCAGGGGGTCCTGGAACCCACCGGGGCGCCCCTGGATGTGGCGATCACCGGCGATGCGTTTCTGCGGGTGACCGACGATAAGGGCCGCAACCTGCTGACCCGGGCCGGCCACCTGACCCAGGATGCCAATGGCCGCCTGACCACTCCCGACGGCTGGACCGTCCAGGGCCAGGGGGGCGCCATCGTCATCCCCCGGGGTGCCGACGGCATCACCATCGACCCCAAGGGCCGGATTATCGCCTCCAGCAGCAACGGCGGGGTGCGCACTGAAACCACCATTGAGCAGCTGCGTCTGGTGGCGGTGGACAAACCGGCGGCCCTGACCCCGGTGAACGGCCAGTACTTCGACCCCGGGGAACAGCCCACGCGGGACGCCACTGCCTACGAGGTCCACCAGGGTCAGCTGGAAAAATCAAATGTCGATCCGATCCAGGAGCTGGTGAGCATGATCTCGATCCAGCGCCGCTACGACGCCGCCCAGAAGGCGATGCGGGAACAGACGAATGCGGGTCAGGGATTCAGCGACCTGCTGCGCGGGACGACGGGATGATGAAAATGATGAATGCTAACAATGATGAATGCTCGAATGCTCGAATGCTCGAATGGAAGAGATCGCTGGTCTGTGGGCTTGGTCCACGCCAAGTTGCTCGGTGCCTCGGGCGTTTCGGGCGTGAATCACCCGCGAGTCACCGGACGCGCCGAGCGTGCAGGCATTCGAGCATTCGAGCATTCGAGCATTCTACATTGAGAGGATTCTAATATGCCCAGAGCCCTATGGACCGGTGCGAGCGGCATGGCCGCCCAGCAAATCAACGTCGACGTCATCTCCAACAACATTGCCAACGTCAACACCACTGGCTTCAAGCGCCAGCGGACCAACTTTCAGGACCTGTTCTATGACGTCCAGGTGACCCCTGGGGAGAAGGCCAGCGACCTGGGGCGTAACCCCACGGGCACGCAAATTGGTACTGGCGTGAAACTCAGTTCCACGCCTCGGATCTTCACCCCGGGCAACATCGAATCGACGGGCAACGCCACGGATCTGGCGGTAGATGGCGAAGGATTTTTCAAGGTCACCCTGCCGGATGGCACCACCCAGGCCTATACCCGGGCCGGGGATTTCCGCCCGGATGCCAACGGCAATTTGGTGACCCCGGACGGCTATATCGTTCCCGGGGTCGCTGGCATCGACCCGGCGGCGGGATCGATTTCCGTCAGCACCACCGGTGAGGTCACCCAGGGCACCCTCAGTCGGGGGGTCCTATCCCTCACCCGCTTCAACAATCCCGCCGGCCTAGTGGCCATCGGACGCAACCTATTCACCGAATCCACGGCCAGCGGAACGCCCCAGGACATCATCCCCGGGACTACTGGCATGGGTACCATCCGCAGTGGCGCCCTGGAAAAAGCCAACGTCGAAGTGGTGACTGAACTGGTGAACCTGATCGTCGCTCAGCGGGCCTACGAGACCAACAGCAAGAGCATCAAGTCCGCGGACGAGATGCTGCGCACGGCGAACGAAATCATCCGCTGATGCGCTGCCTGGCCGCCCTGCTTTTGGCCAGTTTCCTGGTGGCCGGAATCCTCCCGGCCATCGAGCCGGTACAAATCAAGCTCCGAGGTCGGATCGAGCTGGCGTCGGGCCAGGCGTTGCTGGGGGATCTGGCGGATCTCACCGGCCCGGCGGAAGCCGTGGCTCGATTGGCGGTCCTACCGGTCCAGGATCTTTACGGCACCAACACCTTCACGGTCGCTCCGGGCCAGATTCGGCGGGTATGCACCGCCCAGGCCCCGGGGATCTCCATCCTGGTCAGCGGCACCGCCCAGGTGGTCCAGGCCCGGCGGAGCATCCCCGTAGAGGCCCAGGTGCAGGCGGCGACGGCAGTGGTGACCGCCCCCGGGGACGATGCCGAAGTCAAACTCG
>CANIXE010000187.1 GCA_947470885.1 Planctomycetota bacterium | reverse complement strand
CCGGGAAACGCCGGCGCCCCCGGGAAACGGCGGCGCTCCCGCCGGCATCGGCCTCGCCCCGAGCCGGCGAGGGCGCCGGCGCTCCCGGGAAACGGCGGCGCCCCCGGGAAACGGCGGCGCTCCCGGGAAACGCCGGCGCTCCCGGGAAACGCTGGCGCTCCAGCGCCGCAACGGGGCCGTAGGCCCAACGTGCCTTTAATGCCACAACTCCGGGCAATCCCGGCGCAACGACACATGTCGTCCCCCATCGCCCAGGATGACATGATCCTGGAGGGAGAGTTCGACGGTGCGGCCGGCGGCCACCAGGCGGCGGGTCACGGCCTTGTCGGCGGCAGACGGGGCTGGGTCGCCGGTGGGGTGGTTGTGGACGGCGATCACCGTGGTCGCCCCGGCGGATAGGGCGGCCCGGAAGAACGCCCGGGGTGGGGCGTCAGTGCCGTCCACGTCTCCCCGACCCACCACCCGGGGCAGGCCGATCAGGCGGCAGCGGGCGTCCAGGGGCAGGCACCAGAACTCCTCATGGGCCAGGCTGACCGCCAGGGGGCCGAGGAAATCAGCGACGGCTTGGGGCGTTTTCAGTTCGGGCCGTTCCCGCAGGGCGGCCTCCCGTAGGCGCCGGCCCAGTTCGAAGGCGGCGGCGAGTTCGCTGGCTTTGGCCGGACCCAGGCCCCGGGCCTCCGCCAGTTCGGCGACATGGGCCCGGGCCAGGCCCACCAGCCCGCCCTGGTCGTCCAAGAGGCGGCGGGCCAGTTCCAGGACGCCCTCATCCGCGGAGCCGGTGCGCAAGAGCAGGGCCAGCAGTTCCGCGTCGTCCAGGGCTTCGATTCCTGCGGCCAGAGCCTTTTCCCGGGGACGTTCACCGCTGTCCCGACGTTCCAGGGCCCGTTGTTCCAGGGCATCCAGACTCCGGCGGTAGGTGTCCCGGGCCTCGGTGGTCCAGGCTCCCTCCCGCAATTCCCCGGCGGCGGCCAGCCGACGGAGCAGGTCCAGGGCATCCCAGCGGGGCACGCCGAGGAGGACCAGGGCCTCCAGATCGGGGCGGTCCAGGGTGACGGCGGCGGCGAGGAAGCGGATCGCCGCCGGCCGCCGTTCCCCCAAGGCGACCTCCAGGATCATAGGGTGGATCCCGTGGTGGGGGTGGCCCCGGGGGCTGCCGTGGAGAGCAGGGGGCGACAACGTCCGGCGGCTTCCGCCACAGCCTTTTCAGCGGCGTCCAGATCCTCCAGGGTCCAGGACTTTTCGACTTCCTGGGCCACGGCCAGGGCGGCGGTCACCTGGGGGGCGGGAATGCCTGGTTGGTTAATCAGTCCGTAGGCCCCGGCGACGCATTCCCGGGCGATCGCCCCCAGGGCGGCCCGGCGGTGAGTCCGGGCCGCCACCGCCTGGGCCTCCCCGGGGGTGGCGTGATCGACCGCCGGGGGGGCTGGGGGGGAAAAACGCGGGCCTTCCGGCAGATCCGTGGGCAACTTCAGGCGGCGAACGATGACGCCTCCGGCCAACAGCAGTCCGCTGAATATCAACAAAGCGGCCATCACGGCGAAAACGGTCAGCAAGGGCAGGGGCAGGATCAAGGGCATGGCGGGAAGGTACGGCTCCTGGAACGGTTGGGCAGCCCCCTGGACGTCACCCGGGGTAGTGGAGTATACTTGGGTAGAGGAACCCGCCATGACCGCCACCTCCCGCACCGCCGCCGATGTCCTCTATACCCAGGTGCAGGCCACCCTGCATCACGACCTGGCGGCCACCGTCGCCTGGTATCGGGCAGCCATGCCCAAACATTATTTCCAGGTCACCGGGGCGGATGAGCAGGTGTTGCACCTGGAGACCATCCACAGCCTGCGCCGCACCGCCGATGCCCGGCTGACCCTCATCGACGATCCGGCCCATGGCAAGCTGCTGGTGTTCGGTCGGCCGGACCGTCATTCCCTGGCGGAGGTCATTCCCCTGGTGGCGGGACATCCCCTGGCGGGCACGGCCAGCTTCAATCGCGTGGAACTCCATGTCAGTGGCGATGATAGCCTATTTTTGTATGCCTTTGGCTATGGCGCGGGGACGGTCGCCCCCAGCGGTTTCAATCTGCCTGCCCACCGCCAGGCGATCCTGTCGGCGGTATGCGGGGCGAAACAGGACTGCTCGGTCCAGGCCGCCCGTTTCCTCGACAGCGTGGACCAGGGGTATCTGGCCCGTTCCAGCGTGGAGCGGGTGGTTCGTCATGTGACCGCCTGGGCGAGCCTGAACGGAGCCGAGGACATCGCCGCCCATACCGACACCGTGGAGGGCATGTCCCGGATCCAGATCGCCGCCGGGGGCGCCAGCCTGTGGCCGGTGCTGGCCCATGTGGCCCGGGTGGTGACCCGCCACCACCTGCGCCTGGAACGGGGGTACCTGGACTGGGTGGTGGCAGTCCAGGGGGGCGATGGTCGGGCGTTGTTGGCTTCGCTGTATGTCAGCAATGGCGGCAAACCCCTGGCGAAGCCCCTCCAGGCCGAGGTGGAAGCGGACTTGAGCGCCCTGCGGGAGGCCTGGGGTGACACCCTGGCAGCCCAGTATGCCGACGGCACCTACACCATCGGCGAACTGGCTCTGCTCCGGGCGGTGGCGGGGATCGCCGGCACCCTGATCAGTCCCGACCATCCCTACCTGGATGTGACCGAGGTCGCCACCGAGGTGATCCGCCAGCGGGTGCCCCAGGCCAAGGCCCTCACCGGCCTGATTGCCGCCCGGTTCACCCCGGGCAGCAAGGTGAAGCCAGCCACCTGGGCGAAATCCCTGGCCGCCCTCCAGGCCGAGGCCCACACCTTGGATGTCCCCGCCCAGGCCCTGGTGTTGGAAGCCATGCTTGCGGTGGTCGCCGCGATCCAGCTCACCAACGCCTATCGCCCGGGGCACTTGGGCCTGGCCTTCAAGCTGGATCCTGCGGTTCTGCCGGTCAGCCGGTTCCCCCAACCGGCCTACGGCCTGTTTGCTTTCGCCGGGCCCCACGCCCGGGGCTTCCACGTGCGGTTCCGGGCCAGCGCCCGGGGCGGCCTGCGCCTGCTCCTGCCCAAGGGTCCGGCCCATTGGGCCAAGGCTCGGGATGGTATTCTGCGGGAGGTCTACGACCTGGCCTGGGCCCAGCAGCTCAAGAACAAGGATATCCCCGAAGGCGGCAGCAAGTGCATCGCCCTGGTGGAACCCGGGGCCGACCCCGATGCCGCGGTGCGTCAGGTCACCGACAGCCTGATCGATCTGCTGCTGCCGGATCTGCCCGAGATCGTCGGCCCCCACGGCGCCCCCCGCCAGCCGGATCTCGTCTTCCTGGGGCCTGATGAAAACATGACCCCGGCTCGGATCACCTGGGTCGCCAACCGGGCCAAGGCCAGGAATCTGCCCCACGCCCCCACCCTGATGAGCAGCAAGCCGGGCAGCGGCATCAACCACAAGGAATTCGGAGTCACCAGCGAGGGCATCTTCCGCTGGGTGGTCCAGGCCCTGCCCCGGGTGGGCATCGCCGACGGCCAACCCTACACGGTGAAGATCACCGGTGGCCCGGATGGCGACGTGGCGGGCAACCTGCTCAAGATCCTCCACCGGGAACACGGCAAACGCTGCCGGGTCCTGGCAATCTCCGACGGCACCGGCAGCGCCCTGGACCCCGCTGGTCTGGACTGGCGGGAACTCCTCCGCTTGGTCCGGGATGGTCTGGGCATCGCCAAGTTCGATCCGGCGAAGCTGGCCTCCAAGGCGGGCAAGGTGGTGCCCGCCACCGACCGTCCGGGGGAACTGCTGCGCAATGACCTGCACAACACCATTGCTGCCGACGTGTTCCTCCCCTGCGGCGGCCGACCCTACACCATCGACGATCACAACTGGTCCCGGTTTCTCCACGACGGGAAACCCTCCGCCAAAACCATGGTGGAAGGGGCCAACATTTTCCTCACTCCTGGGGCGAGGAAGCACCTGGAGGACGCCGGCCTGCTGGTGATCAAGGACAGCAGCGCCAACAAGGGCGGGGTGATCTGCTCCAGCTACGAGGTACTGGCGGGCCTGGTGTGCGAGGATGCGGAATTCCTGGCGATGAAGCCGGTCTACGTCAAAGAAGTGGTGGGGATCATCCGTGCCCGGGCCGATGCCGAGGCCAAGGCCTTGTTTTCGGCCTGGCGGCGGCGGGGTGGCAGCGTCCGCCTGTCGGACCTGTCCCAGCAGCTCAGCAGCGAGATCAACCGGGTCAGCGGGGCCATAGAGCCCTTGATCGAGGCCCACCTGGATGACGCAGACCTGGCGGAGACCTGGCGCCGGCATCTTGACGGCCACGCCCCGGCGGTCCTGGTCCAGCGGTACGGCAGCCGCTTCGCCGCCCGCATTCCCCGGGCCCACCGGGTGGCGATCCTCGCCAAGCGCCTGGCCAGCCGGATGGTCTACAAGGAGGGCCTCACCTGGTGCGGCACCTACCTGCGGTCTGACCAGCCGGAGCTTCTGTGGGAGACCCTGGCCACCTACCTGGCGGCGGAAACCGAGGTAGCCGCCGTGTGCGAGCGCCTGCGCAGCCTGGGCCTGCCGGATGGGGACCTGATGCTCAAGGTGGTGGCCACCGGCGCCCAGCGGGAACTGGTACGGCTGCGTTTGGGGCAGGAATTCTGAGGCCGGAGGTGCCCCCAGCGCCGCCGGACGGGGGCGTCCTGGTCTGCCACTGCGCCCAGGTGCCCGAGTCGGCGGTGGTGGCGGCCTGCCGGGCCGGCTGCCGGACTCTGCGGGACGTGCAGGACGCCACCGATGCCTGCACCGGCTGTCGCACCTGCCGCCCAGAGGTGGAGGCCCTGATCCGGACCTTCACCGCTTCGGCTCTTGCACCATCCGTCGGCCAGATGGATCATGGGCCAACCCCTGGGGAGGATCGTCGATGATCACGATGGAAGAGCTGCTGCGCGTCATGGTGGAACGGGGCGGGTCAGACCTGCACATCGCCGCCGGCTCGATGCCCCGGACCCGGGTGGATGGCGAATTGGTCGAACTCCAAGGGGCCGACATGCTGGGCCCGGAACAGACCAAGAAGCTGGTCTATTCGGTTCTCGACCAGGAACAGATCGCCCGCTTCGAGCAGGATCAGGAACTTGACATGAGTTTCGGCCTGCAAGGCGTGGGCCGGTTCCGGGTGAACGTTTTCTACCAGCGGGGGGCCGTGGGTTCAGTCCTGCGCACCATTCCCTATGAAATCTACAGTTTTGAACAGCTGGGCGTGCCGCCCACCGTGTGCCGCCAGCTCTGCGACCTGCCCCAGGGGCTGG
>CANIXE010000186.1 GCA_947470885.1 Planctomycetota bacterium | reverse complement strand
GTGCGCTCCAATTGCGTTTTCCAGGATGAAACCGTTACATCTGTCGTCGATCAATCAGAACATTTGGATCCTTTTGGTTTAGACCTTGTTCCCTGGCATGGGGAATATGCTGCAAACCTCGCCATGAATACCTGTTTTTGCTGGCTTGCCTTTGTCTTTTTCCCTCTAGCGATCGGCGCCGAGGAATCCCGCCCCTTCCTATCGCCGCTGTTCAGCGATCACGCCGTGATCCAGCGGGGCCGCCGACTTCCCGTGGGCGGCTGGACCGTGCCAGGCAGCCAGGTGCAGGTGCGGATCGCCGGGACCACCACCACGGCCATCGCCGGAACTGATGGCCGATGGACCGCCTGGGTCGGCCCGTTCACCGTCGCCCAAGGCCCCCTGGATCTGGCGGTGGACGGCACCGGCACTCCGGGCCATCCCCGCCACGCCGAGGCCCGGGATCTCCTGGCCGGCGAGGTCTGGCTGTGCAGTGGCCAGTCCAATATGTCCTGGACCCTGGCCCAGACCGATGACGGCCCGGCGGCCACCGCCGCCGCTGATCATCCCACGATCCGCCTGTACAACATCCCTTCGACATGGGCCCTGAAACCCCTGGACAGCCTGAATGTC
The DNA here is from genome assembly GCA_947470885.1 of Planctomycetota bacterium. GTDB lineage: Bacteria > Planctomycetota > UBA11346 > UBA11346 > UBA11346 > CAIUVD01. Next base: position 4,675 of record CANIXE010000186.1, on the reverse strand, counting down.
ACCTGGTCGGTGTGCACCCCGGAGACCGCCGGGGACTTCAGCGGCCTGGGTTATCATTTCGGCCGGGAATTGCAGGAGCGGCTGAATGGCGTGCCCATCGGCCTGATCAGCGCCGCGTTCAGCGGGGCGGCTGCGGAATGTTTCATGAGCCCGGAAGCCATCACCGCGTTTGGTGAATTTGCCACCGTGCAGGATCAGCATGGCAAAGTCCGGGACCGACTGGCCGCCGGCACCTACGACATCAAAGCTGAAATGAGCGCCTGGTGGAAACTGGTGGACACCTTGGCGGGACCTGACCGTGCCCTGGAGGCTTTCGGTCTGCCCACCACCGCCTGGAACTATGTTCCCGTGCCTGGCCCATGGCAGGAACACGGCCAGCCCAAATACCACGGCTTCGTCTGGTACCGGAGAAGCTTCGACCTGCCCGCGGAAGCTGCGGGGAAGACCGCCCGCCTGGAACTGGGCCCCATCGACGATCGGGACACCACCTGGATCAACGGGGTCGAAGTCGGAGAAATGGCCAACTGGGTCGCGCCCCGGCATTACGACGTGCCCGCGGGCGTCCTCCGGGCCGGACGCAACGATTTGGCGGTGCGAGTCCTGGACCTGGGGGGCCGGGGCGGGTTCACCTGCCGGCCGAACGAAATGTACCTGGCGGTGAACGGCACCGCCCCAGAGGCTCAAGTACCTCTCGCCGGCACCTGGAGTTTTCACCAGACCCTGCCCATCGACCAGCTGCCCACCATGCCCGTGGATTACGGCTGGCCGATGACCGTGCCTTCGCTGCAATACCAAGCGATGATCCATCCCCTGGTGGGCTACCCCCTGGCGGGCGTGGCCTGGTACCAGGGCGAAAGCAACGGCGACCGGCCGGGGCAATATCGCCGCCTGCTGCCAGCCCTAATCGCCGACTGGCGCCAACACTGGCAGGATCCCCAGTTGCCCTTCCTGCTGGTCCAGATCGCGGGGATCGCCCCGGATCACGATCAGCCGGTCGTGGAAAGCCCCTGGGCCGCCACCATGGAGGCCCAGGCCTTCACCGCCGCCACCGTGCCCCGGGTCGGCCTCGCCTCGGCCTGCGACCTGGGTTTTGATTACGATATCCACCCCAAGGACAAACGCACCGTCGCCCACCGCCTCATCTATCCGGCCCTGTCCCTGGTCTATGGCCAGCGGGACCTCGTCGCCGGCAGCCCGGTGGCCGAACGGGTGGAACGCCACGGCCAGCGAGTCCGGGTCCATTTCCGCAATGCGGGCCGGGGCCTGAAACTCCTGGCCAACCGCTTAAGCGGTTTCGCCATCGCCGGTCGGGACGGCAAGCCGGTGTGGGCCCAGACCCGCCTGGAGGACACCGACACCGTAGAGATCTGGGCCAACGCCATCGCTGAACCGATGCGCATCTGGTTCAACTACGACAATCATCCCAAGGCGCGGCTGGCCAACGCGGAGGGCCTGCCGGCGATCCCGTTCCGGGCGGAAGTTCCGGCGCCGTAAAGGTGGACGCTGGATGTTGGATGTTGGGGGGGGAGGCCGGGAGCGCCGGCGGCCACGCCGGCATCGGATGCGCTGACGGCGACGACTGACGTTGGTTCCACCGTGGGAATCGCTCCGATGCCGGCCTGGAGGCCGGCGCTCCCGGCAGCGTGGCATCAGGGTCGGTCGGTGAACGACGCGTTACCGAGGCCGGCGTGGCCGCCGGCGCTCCCGGCTGAGGCCGGCGCTTCCGGCTGAGGCCGGCGCTTCCGGCCGACCACCACCTGCTCAACCGGGGCGGTTCCCCTGGATCAGTTGCAGCAACTTGTCGAGCTGGTGGCGCAGCTCCATGGCCTGGGCATTCAGTTCTTCCGACGAAGCGGCGGATTCCTCGGCGGAGGCCGCGTTGGCTTGGGTGACCTGATCGAGATCCGCCACCGAGGCACTGAGTTGCTGGAGGGATTGGGATTGGGTCGTGGAGGCAGCATTGATTCCCGCCATCCGTTCGGCCACTTTATGGGTCGCCGTCGCGGCATCACCAAAGCCTTTTGCGAAATCCTGTTCCACGGCTTGCCGGATCGAGCGGTCCACTTCGCTGGAAACCGCTGCGATCTGGCGCATCGCCACCCGAGCTTCCTCCATCTGCTGGGTCGAACGCTGGACTTCTTCAGAACAACGCACCGCCAGGGAGCGCACCTCGTCGGCGACCACGGCAAATCCTGCGCCGGCCTCACCGGCCCGGGCGGCCTCCACCGCTGCATTCAGGGCCAACAGGTTGGTCTGGAAGGCAATATCATCGATGGTGGATACCACCTGGGCGGTGCGTTCGGTGGCATTGGCAACGTCGGACACGGCCTTGGTCAGGGATTCCAGTTTGACCCGGAGGGCCTGGGCCACGGTGGCCGTCAACTCCCGGCCCTGCTGGGCGGAACGGCTGGCCTCCTGGGCTTGCCGTTCCACTTCGCTGGACCCGGCAAGATTTTCCGCGGCGGTGGTGGCCAAGCCGCTGATGTTGGCCGTGGCATCCGCCAGGCTGCCTGCCTGACGGCTAGCCCCGGCGGCCAATTCCTGACTGAGATTGGAAACCTGTCCCGAGGCCTGGCGCAACTGATCCGCGCCGGCGGCCAGGCGTTCACAAATGGCAACGATGGGACGTTCCACCGCCCGTCGGGCGAACAAAGCCGCACTGCCGGCGGCGAGGAACAGGATCGCCAAGGCCGCCCCGCCGGCCCACAGCAGGGACCGCCGCCGTTGGGCATCACTGGCCTCCATGGACATCGTCAGTTCGAAGGCCCCGTGGACCTCGCCCACCTTCCAATTCTCCATCGTCCCGCCGGTGATATCCTTGCCGTCAGTGGTACCCCAGATGTTGTGGGCGGGATTTTTCGGATCACCATGGCAGAACAGACAATTTTCACTGAGCTTCACCGGTCGGAAATAGCGCACGGCATTCTGCTTCGCATCGTAAAATGAATAATCCGGCAGTCCGCCCTCCAAGCGGGTCAGGATCTCCCGTTCCTCCGGGGTCGGCTCATTGCTGGGTCGCCGGGGGCTTACCTTGGGAACCTTCAGTTGGTAGCCGCCCTCTTCGGCATGGGCGCTGATGGCCCGTAGGGCACTGACCACGGGCACGCCCCCCAGGATCCGCTCCTGGAGCAGCTTGGCGGTGGCCGTGTCCCCCGCCGCTCGGGCCGCCTGCAATTCCTTGCCCCATTGGGCCATCAACACCGGGGAAATGGTCCCCGCCTTCCATTTATCCTCCATGTCATCCCGGGCCGCATCGGCCACCAGGGTCACCGCCCGGGCCTTGATCACCGCTTCTTCGCGGCTGACCACGGTTTGCTGCCAGGCATAGCCGATGAGCAGCAGGACGGTGATAAGGACAGGAAATGCCACCCCCAAGAGGAGCAGCTTGGCGCGGAGGGAAATATTCACGGAGCTTAGATACCCCGAAATCTGACCGCGCGCAAGTTTCTCTAGATGGCCTGGTCCATTATCCCTATCGTTACATATAAAACACTGTCGCTCAGGATATTACGCGGTAACCTGAGTGGCCCGCACCGGCATTTCCCCCAGGGCTCGGACCTGGACCAGCAAATTGCCCAGGGCGGTGGCTTCTTCACTGCCGATCAGCACCGGCAGGCTGGACGCCTGCCCGGTCAGCTCGCACAGCAGGCGGTTGCGCACCCCGCCCCCCAACAGACAGATCCGAGTGATGGGAGTACCGGTGGCCTCTTCCAGGCCGGTGCGGCAGGCGGCGTAGGCCGCCGCCAGGGCCTCGGTGATTCGGCGGAAAACCGCGCCATCATCCGTCGTGTTCAAACCCCGGGCCGCGGCATGCCGGCGCAACCGATCCAGCATCCGGTCCCCAGGCGTCGACGGTGCCAGGAAATCCAGATGATTGAGATCTATCGCACCCTGGGCCAGGGTCACCGGTCCGGGGGCCGCCGCCGCGGCCAATGCGGCCAGGGCGCCGTGATCCGCGTCCAGACCCTCGGCCAGGCGGTCCCTTCGGCACTCCTGCCAAACCCATAGGCCCATGATGTTGCGCAATAGCCGGACCCGGCCATCGACACTGACCTCATTCGACAGATCCGCCGCGAGGGCCATCGGCGTGGTCAAAGGCTGGTCCCGGAGTACGCCCATCAGCGACCAAGTGCCGCAGGAAATGTATGCGGTGCCCGCGTCCGCCACCGGCATCGCGGCAATGGCGCTGGCCGTATCGTGAGCCCCAGGAGCGATGATCCGAGGCACAGCGCCGGTGAAGCCCAGATTCTGGGCCAAGTCAGGCAGCATCGGCCCCAGGATACTGCCCGGGCGGACGATGGGACCGAACAGATGACCGGGCAACCCCAGGTCCTGGATCAGCTCCCGGTCCCAGGCCATCTGCCCGGCCCGGGTCAGCCCCGTGGTACCGGCATTGGTCCATTCATTGGCCATGACCCCAGACAGGCGGAACGCCAACAGATCCGGGATGGTCAGCAGGCGATGGGCCTGGGCCACTTGTTCCGGCGCGGCCCGTTGGTGGGCCACTAATTGGAAGATGGTGTTGAAGGGCAGGCTGCGGGTGCCGGTGCGGGCGAACAGGGCCGCCTTGCCAAACCGGCCTTCGATCTCGGCGGCAATGCCCTCGGTCCGGGCATCCCGGTAGTGGAAGGGTGCCGCCAGCAGGTGGCCCTGGGCATCCACCAGCCCGTAATCC
>CANIXE010000185.1 GCA_947470885.1 Planctomycetota bacterium | reverse complement strand
GTCGGCCCATCAGGGTCGCCAGGGCATGGCGGGTGCGGTCGTCGTCCGTGGGGCCCAGGCCCCCGGTGCAGAGGATGAGCTGGTGGCCCGGCGCCAGGGATGCCAGGGCGGCGGTAATGCCGGCTTCCCCATCCCCCACCTGGCGCACCGTGGTGGCCGGACAGCCCGCGTCCGCCAGACGGGCGCACAGCCAAGTGGCGTTGGTGTCGCAGGTCCGGCCGAGGATCAGTTCATCGCCGATGGAGAGGATGGCGCTGGCGGGCATAAGGGCTCAGGGCGTGGTCTTCACCAAGTGCAGGTTGCCGATCAGCCGGGTGCGCAGCCCCTCGGCGTCCTCGTCAGTGAGCTTCTGGCCCTGGCGATTGACGTAGAACACGTCCACCGCCACGTCCCCCATGGTGCTGATGCAGGCGTAGCGGATTTCGCAGCCGTGATCGCTGATGGTGCGGCACAACGTGGACAGCAGGCCCACCTCGTCCTTGGTGTGGACGTCGACGATGGTGGCGGCATCGCTGGTACGCTGTTCGACCTTCACCGCCGGATCGTCGAAGCCGCTGTCCGCGGGGCGCTCCTGATGCACCCCCCGGCGCCGGGCCAGGAGGACCCGGGGATCCATCCCACGGGCAGACACCGCCAGAAGATCCTTCCGCAATTTGGCCCAGGTCTCCTCCTCCCGCACCCGCCCGGCGTAGATCGTGCTCAGGCGCATGCTGTACAGCGCCACCGGACGTTCCCCCACGGTGGTCCAGGTCCGCAGGTCGATGATGTCGAAGCCGTGGCCGGACAGGGTGGCGCAGATGTCCGCCATCAATTCATGGCGATCCGGGGCCGCCGCAGTCAGATGGATGAACTTGTCCCGGATGTCGTAATGCAGGCCAATGCCCACGGTACGAACCTGCTCCACCACCTGGAAATGTCGGGCCGCCTCACCGGGCTGGATCTGGTGGACGTAGGCCCCGGGCAGGTATTCCAAGTGGGCCAGGGCGGCATCCATGGGAACGCAGGCCGAGGACAGCTCGCCCATGATCCGGGCCCGCCGGCCAGAAATGCCGCTGGCCTGGCCCCCCAGCTGCTGATCCAAGGCGTCCCGCAGTTCGCCCAGGATGGATTCCTGCCAGCCGGTGAGGATCCCGTCCCCCACGGCCTTGGCATCGCACCAGGTCAGGCAATACAGCGCATCCAGGTTGTCCCGACTGACCATTTTCTCGGCGAATGCCCGGAGAAATTGCGGTTCCTGAAAATTGCGCATCCGACTGGCATCCGACAGGCTGACGTGACGTTCCACCAGGAAGTAGACGAAGTCCTCCTCGTCGGGGCTGAGGCCCAGGCGTTCCGCCACCCCGGCCACCATGATCGCCCCCCGGGCGACATGGCCCCGGCCCATGTACTTGCCCATGTCGTGGAGGAGCAACGACAAGGCCAGGAGATCCTTGCGGGCGATCCGGGGGAAGATCCGGGACATCCCCGGCAGGCCAGTGGCCTTGCCCTGGGCCAGGGCATCCAGGTGCCCGATGCCGATCAGGGTGTGCTCGTCCACGGTGTATTGATGGTAGCTGTCGAACTGCATCAGGCAGGTCAGGTTGCCGAACTCCGGCAAATAGGCCCCCAGCCAACCGCATTCGTGGAGATCGGTGAGGATCGGGCGGATCCGTCCACTGTCCCCCAGCATCTCCAGGAACAGGGCCGCCACCGCCGAATCATGGCGCAAGTGATCATCGACCCGATGGATGTTGGCCCGCAATTCCCGCTGCAGCTCGAAGCTCAACCGGGCTCCGCTCTTCTGGGCGGCCCGGGCCAGGGCCATGATCCGGGCGGCGGCGTCCGGGCGCTTCCAGAAATCCCGCTCGGTCAGGTAAACCTGGTCAGCGAAGGCCACGGCCTCCTCGGTGATCTGCCGGCGAGTGCGGACGAGAATGGTCCGGGGTCCGAGATGACCCAGGGCCTCCAGCCGGCTGATGGTCAGGTCGACAATCTGGTGAACATGGCGCACCTGGGCGTAGTGGTGCTTCATGAAATGCTCAACCGCACGCAACCGGGACACGTCGGCATAGCCATACAATGCCGCCAGACGCACCTGGTCCGGCAACTGGAACACATCCTGTTTCCGCCCGTGGTGGAAATGTAGCAGAGAACGCAGGGCCAGCAGGTGGTCGTTGGCGGCGACCACGCCGTTCAGGTCCTGGCGGGTGATGGCCTCCAGCTCGGCCAGGCTGAGGAGGTTGCGGGAACCGTAGACAATGAAGGCGATGTTGCGCAGCAGCTGCACATCCCGCAGGCAGCCCGGGTTCGATTTGAGGTTGGGCTCCATCAAGAACACGCTGACCCCGGCCTGGGTCCGGCGCTTGGTCAATTCCTCGATCTTGTAACGCAGGAAACTAACGCTGTGGGAGGTGCGGAACCGTTCGAGGACCTGACTGACTTCGAAGGTCAGTTCCAGGCCCGCCATCAACGGGCGCTGTTCGATCAACGCCGTGGCGGTGACGAAGTCGGTGCTGATCAGCTTGTCCAATTCCCCCAGGTGGCGCTGACTGGCGCCGACGGTGAATTTCACATCCCAGCACAAGGCCTGAAGTTCACCGTAAAAAGCGCTGGCCCAGGGCGGCGCCGGAGTGGCCACCACCACCAGCAGGTCCAGGTCGCTGGCGGGATTCATGTCCCCCCGGCCATACCCACCCACGGCAAACAGACCAACCCGATCCTGCCAATGTTCCCCGGCGCCGACGCGCAGGGCCGCCCGGCGACCCAGGATGCGCAACACCGCGTCGGTAAGCCCGGTAAGCTGAAGACAAACATCCGCGCCGGTGATCTCCCCCAGGTGGCTGCGCTGGTGTTCGGCCAGGGCCGCGGCCTCCCGGGCCCGCAGGGCCTTCAATCCGGCCACAGCCTCTGCCCGGGGGGCCGTCACCAGCCGTTCCAATTCCTCCCGCAGATGCAGGGGTTCCGGGACATGGACGACATGGGCGGTGGTGGTGGCGGCGGCGGTCATGGCGGGGGAGGATACGGGGGTTCCCGGGGACGCACGCCCCGGCACCGGTCGGGAATCCTTGACCCGCTGCCGGTCGCCAGGAAAGGTTTGCACGACGGGATCGTCCCCCCATCGTGCCTTCCGTGCCCACCATCCATGACCTCATCCGCGGAGGGTTCCGCCTGGCGGTCACCGCCCTCCTGATGTTGGCGGTCCTGGTGTCCGGCACCTCCCTTCATCTCTCCGACCATTGTGCTGACCATGATGGCGGCGCCCAGGCAGAGAGCGGCCAGATGCTGTCGGAGTCCGACGGCGATGGCGGGGAATTCTGCTTTTCCTGCGACTGTTCCTGCCAGACGGGTCATCCGGGAGATCCGTTGACGGTGGTGTTTCCCATGGCCGAGTTGCGGCATCTGCCCAGCGACCAGGCCCAATTGGCTCCCGACGGGGTTTGGGCCGAAATCGAACCGCCGCCGGTTCGAGCTTCCTGACCGACCGCGTCCCGTGGGCTGAGTCCCCGGGATGGTTCGTGGCCACGCTCCGGCTTCCTGGGTGAAGCGGCGCCTGGTCCCACCCCTGTCAGGATTTCCGCATGTCTTTTCCGCGTTCTGCGGTCCGGCCCTTGGGGTCGGGTCTGTGCGTCCTTGTCGCCCTGGCCGGTTGCGCCCCGGCGCCCCGTTCTGCGCCGGACCCGGTCCCGGTGGTACCGCCCATCGTCCGACCCATTCCTCCCCCGAAATCCGCATCGCCCGTGGTTTCCTTACCGGCGGGAGCGGTGATTCCCCTGGAGGATCTGCTCCAACGGGCCCGGCACCGGGCCTCAACCCAGGACGCCATCGCCGCCCTGCGTCAAGCCGCCCAGGCCGCGGTGACGAATGCCCAGACCTGGGCCAATCCCGAGCTGGAACTGCGCACCGGCAATTCCCGGTACCGCACCGGCGAATCACCGGATCAGCGCACCTATGGGGTGGAGGTACGCCAGCGCTTTGAGCTGCCCGGCAAACGCGACCGCCGGCTGGCGGCGGCCCAGGCGGGCCTGCCCGTGGCCGAACTTACCGCCGACGAATTGTGGCTGGATCTGGAAGCCGACGTACGGAGCGCCGCCGTGGCCCTAGGCGCCAGTCAAATTGCTCTCCACCGGGCCAAGATGTCCGCCGATCTGGCCGCCGCCCTCCGCCAAACGGTGGAACTCCGGACCACCGCCGGGGAATTGGCCAAGGCGGATCTCGCCCGGGCCAGACTCGAAGAAACCACCGCCGGAATCACCGTTGTCGCCCGGCAACGGGAGGTCGACGCGGCGCTCCAGGTCGTCCGTTCCTGGGCGGGGGACGATCTGCCCTCGACGTTCACCATCGCCGACGCCCTGCCCGGGGAACCCCCGGCGATCAGCCTCGATACGATCTTACACCAAGCCCGGGAGTCCCACCCCAGACTGCGCCGACTGGACACCGAGATCGCCCAGAAATCCGCCGCCATTCACCGGGAACAGCGGGCCTGGTTGCCCGATGTGACCCTGGGCGTGTCCGCAGACCGGACCGCCGACACCGAGGATCTGGGGGTCTCCCTGGGTGTGGATGTCCCCCTGTGGAACCAGGGTTCCGGGGCGTTGGCCACCGCCGAAGCCGAACGAGCCCAGGCGTCCGTCGCCCTACGCCAGGAATGCCAACGCCTGGAACGGGATCTCCGGGCCGCCTGGAATACCTATGAATCCGCCCGGCTGGAATTGACCGCCCTGGTCACCCAGGCCCAGCCGGTCGCGGACGAAGCCGTTCGCCTACGCCAGACCGCCTATGCCGCCGGCGAGAATTCCCTGGCCGACCTCCTGGAAGCCCGGCGGGCCGCCCAGGCCGTGGCCGAAGCCACCGACACCGCCCGGCGCACCGCCGCCGAGGCGGGCATCGCCCTCGGCCGGGCGATCGGCTCCTTCCCCACTCTTCTTCCGCATTCCCAAAGGACCCAGCCATGAATCAGTCGCTTGTTGCCGTATCGTTGACGTTGATCGCTTTGGTGCTGACGGCCTGTGGCGGTGGATCTGCGCCAACGACAACCCACGAAGGCCACGAAGCCCCGGGAATTCCCGTGCCGCCCCCGGTGTTCGGACGGGTGGAATTATCGTCCATCACCCGGGAAAACCTAGGCATCACCTTCGCCAAGGCAGAATACCGAGTGGTCCAGGGCGTCCTTCGCCTGCCCGGGCGATTCGCCGCCGCCCCTGGATCCCGGCGGATTTACCAGGCCCCCCTGGAGGGTCGCGTGGAAATCCTGGTGAAGCCCTATCAGCGGATCAAACCAGGTGATCCGCTCTTCCGCATCCTGTCCCCCCGC
>CANIXE010000184.1 GCA_947470885.1 Planctomycetota bacterium | reverse complement strand
TCGGCGACGTGGTGCGGCGGGGATCCTACGGGGGTTCTTGTTGGGCCGCCCCGAGGGAATTGTTACTCTTTACTTGTCAATTACTTGAGATGAATCAATGGGCTTGACATGCCGCGACTTCCTGGGTCACGAGCAGGTCGCCAGTGTCAGTTCTGGTGTCCATGGTTGATGGTGTCAGTTCTGGTGTCCATGGTTGATGGTGTCGCTCGGGGTCTTCCTTTGCTCTCCACCCCTGTACCACACCATCGGAGTTTCCCATGAGCGCATTCCGGGAAGTCGTGGTAGTCCTCGGTATCGCTTTGGCGCTGGGCCTGATCTGGTGTTTCACCTGGGGCCGCTCTGGATTTGCCATCCATCCCCAAGGGACTGGATGGCAAATCGAGTGGTCGATCGGGGTCCAAGAAACCCCAGGCTCCGAACCCCAAGTCGAAGTGCCCGGGGTCCAAGAAACCCCAGGCTCCGAACCCCAAGTCGAAGTGCCAGAAGATCCGGCCCCGGTGGAACGGCCGTTGACCGAGTCGTTCACCGGAGTGGTGGTGAGCGGCGCGGTGGATGTCTCCATCCTGGATTCGCCCCGCAATAAAGTGGTGATCCATCCCACGACCCGGGTCAAGGATCTGTCGCTGCCCCGGGTAGTTGATGGCGAATTATTGATCCAGGGTGCGGCGATGGATTACGATGGGGCTGACCTTCCTTCGGTCACGGTCTACCACCGGGGAATCGTCCGGGTGGTCCATCGGGGGAAGGGTGATCTGTGGGCCATGCACCTGGCGGGGACCCGGCTGTCGGCAACCACCACGGCGGAGGCCAATCTGTATGTGGGCGGCGAAGGGGGAGACATCCGCCTCGTCAACGGAGGATCGGGGGACATCATCGCCAATTGGCTCCAGGTGGGCCGGCTGGATATAGCCCTGACGGGTTCCGGCGATGTCGAACCCACCGGCGATTGGGGTCGGATTGAGGTGGATATGGCGGGTTCTGGGGACTTGCGGGCGGACGGCGTCCGGCCGGCGGAGGTGCGCATCCGTCTGGTCGGTGACAGTTCCGCGGATGTGGGTCCGGCCAGCGTTCTGGATGCGACCATCGAGGGTGACGGGAAAATTTCCGCCAGCGGCCATCCTGAGCCAGTGCGTCAACACGTCACGGGAAAGGGTACGGTCGAGGTGACCCCCTGATGGGCGATCGGTGCCCGGTTATGCTGCACCGGTGGTGAAGGCGAACGCCGTCATACTGAGGACGCCGTAGGCGATACCCCGGTGGAGGGCTTTCCCTTTTGCCCCGGGACCAGCGGCCCCGAGGGCGACCAGGAGGGGCAGCAGGTGTTCTTCGCTGGGGTGGTTTTCCCGGGCGTGGGGCGCAAGGGTGCGGTAGTTGGCGAGGGCTTTGGTGTCGCCCTGTTCTGCCGTCTTGGCCAACCAGTCATCAAATGCGGTGACCCACAGAGGCGGCGGGCCGTGGCGGAGGGCGCCCAGGTTGTGGGTGGCACTGCCACTGCCGATCACCAGGACATTGTCGTGGCGCAGTGATTCCAGGGCCTGGCCCAGGCGGAGGTGCTCCGCCCCGTCGGCGCCGTGGAGCAGGGATACCGCCACCACCGGGATATCGGCGGCGGGGAACATCAGGGACAAGGGCGCCCACACGCCGTGGTCGTAGCCCCGTTCCTGGGGGACGGGATGCCAGTCGGCCAGCAGGTCGCAGAGCTGGTCTGCCAGGGCGGGATTCCCCGGGGCGGGGTAGCGCCGCTGGTACAAGGCGGCGGGGAAGCCGCTGAAATCGTGGATCGTCCTTGGTCGGGTGCCGTGTTCCACAGCCAGGATCCGGGTTTCCCAGTGGGCCGAGGCGACGACGATGGCCCGGGGCCGGGTCATCGTCGTGCCCAGGGCGGTGAGGAAGGCGTGGGCTGGATCCTCAGGGTGGAGGATCAAGTCGGGGGCGCCGTGGGAGAGGAATAGGGTGGGTTGTGTCGGCATGGGAACCGCAGGGGAATTTGCAGGGATTCGTTGCCGACCAAGCGACGTCGGGTTACCCCCAGGGGACGTCAATGAAAATGTCCGGTCGTCTGGTCGTCTGGTCGTCTGGTCGTCATTGAAGCCTAATGTTCAACGGGAATATCCGAAAGACTCACTGCTGGTGGACGACCGGACTGGCGCCGCAAAGAGTGCTCTGTCATGGACATCCAGCGTTCCATTGCGGCGCCCTGGGGTTACCCCCGGCCCATGAGCAGGAAAATGACGACGATGACCAGCAGGATGCTCAGGCCACCGGAGGGACCATAGCCCCAGGAGCGGCTGTGGGGCCAGGTGGGCAGGACACCAAGGATAAGGAGGATGAGGATGGTCAGGAGGATGAGGCCGAGCATGGGGTGTCCGGGAAAGATGATGAGTTGGACGAGCCCCGCCGGCCCGAAGTCCGGGCCGGCGGGGTGGAGTCAGAAGCGGTAGCCGAGGCTGGCCAGGGCGCCGAATCCCTGGTTGCTGCGTTTGTCGGAGACGCTGAGCCGGCGCTTCGTCTCATCGGTGTAGGTGTACTCGGGATCGAAACGCCCCATCAGGTAGGGGATCTCGATGCCCAAGAGCAGGTGTTCCTCCAGGGCGACGTAGGTCGCGACCTTGGCGCCGAATTCCACGTAGCTGTCCCATTCCTTGCTGGTTTCCGTGGAGCTGTTTTCGGTGACGCTGTAATAGGCCCGGCCATAGCCGGCGAAGGGGGTCAGTTCGACGTGCCAATTGGGGGTGATGCCGTAGCCGTAGCCCAGAAGGATGTTCACGGTCGGGGTGGTGACATGGGCTTCCCGGGCGCCGTTGTCCCAAGAGGCCGAGTTCATTGCCACCCCGGCACCCCAAAGGAACCCCCCGCCGACCCCCAGATGGCCGGCGACATATTGCAGCTGACCCCGCCAATTCTGGTCCGCGTCCCGACCGTCCTCGGATTCGGAATTGGTGCTGATGCCGCCCCCGGTGTCGGTGGCCGTGGTGGTTGCGCCACCGCGGAAATCCCTGGCCAGGAAGCCGCCACTCAGGCGCAGGTCGGATACCTGGATCTCGGCCGCCACCAGGGAGGGGATCGCGGCGGCGATCAGGACGGCGGTGGTGGTGATTTTTCGGAAGTGACAACGCATGGGAACATCCTGGGCACGGGGAGGTCGGAAGCCGCCATGGCGGATGCCGACGGGTGACCAGGGCTCTTGGCAGATTCCGTGCCAGCATCCCGGTGGTCTGGATTCAACGGGGTGTTTGTTCGTCAATTCCCGTGAAGCAGCGCGATTCCCACGGCCATGCCGGTCCGTTGTGTCGGGGTTACCGGACTGCGGATTCCCGGGAACGCAGGGGGCGATCCTGCGTCGTGCAGCGTTCAGCCTCCGGCAACGAGGTGGGCCGCAGCCAGAGTGTGGGCTCGGTCCGCCAGGGCGGGGTCGTCGCCGGGCAGCCAGGTGATATCCGGCCAACGGCGATACCAGGTGGCCTGGTGCTTGGCCAGGTGGCGGGTCGCCAGGGCCACCTGGTCCCGGGCGGCGTCCAGGCTGCAGCAGCCGTCCAGGTGGGCGGTGACTTCCTTGTAGCCCACGGCCTGCATCGCCTCCGGGGACAGGCGCTGGCGCAGGTGGCGGACCTCGTCCACCAGGCCGGCGGCGAACATCTGGCGGACCCGCTGGTCGATCCGCCGGTGGAGGACCTCCTTGTCCCACGCCAGGCCCAGGAGCAGGGGCCGCAGGTCGGGGCGGCGGATGCCGTCGGTGGTGTGGAAGGCGGAATAAGGCCGGCCGGTGAGGGCGTGGACCTCCAGGGCCCGGACGATCCGCCGCTGGTCATTGGGATGGCGTTGGTTGGCGTACGCCGGATCGACCCGGGCCAGCTCGGCGTGGAGGGCCGGGCCGCCCTCCATCGCGTAGCGGGCGTCCAGGGCGGCGCGGACCGCCGGATCCCGGGGGGCGCCGGCGCTCAGGCCCTCCAACAGGGCCTTTACGTACAGCGGGCTGCCCCCGGCGACGATGGGCACCCGGCCCCGGGCGTGGAGGTCCGCCAGGGCGGCTTCCGCGAGGTCGGCCCAACGCTGGAGATCGCAGCGGTCCTCCGGGGGAAACACCGACACCAGGTGGTGGGGCACCTGGGCCAACTGGGTGGCGTCCGGCTTGGCGGTACCGATGTCCATGTCCCGGTACACCGCCATGGCATCCGCCGAGATCACCTCGCCCCCCAGGCGGAGGGCCAGGTCGATGGCCAGGGCGGTCTTGCCCGCGGCAGTGGGGCCAAGGACGACGATCAAGGGCAAGGGGCGCATGGGCGGGGGCAGGGTAGGGGGAGTCCGGCGGGGGGAACGGAATCCGGTGGACGTTGGGGCAGTGGCTGATTTCGCTGTCCCGGATTCGCCCAGGAGCATCCTCGTGCCCCATGCGCTGTCCCTTGTCCCCGTTGATGCTCCTGGGTCTGATTCTCCTCGCCGGCTGCAACAGTTCCCGGGTTCCCCCCATCGGTCGGGGTGAGGCCCTGCGGGATCGCATCCCCCGGGAGGTACGGGTGGTGAAGGTCTGGGATCAGGTGGACGACCGTCTGGACGGACCGACGGATCCCCAGATCAGCCATTACATCGAGGTGGATGTGCTGGATGGACCCGAGGTCGGCAAGCCCATGACCCTGCCCTACGATCGTTGGAACACGGGTAAGGAGCCACCCTCCCGGGGTGATCGGCTGGTCATGGCTCCGTCGGATTGGGTGACCCGGGATCCCCGGACCAACGGTCGTCCCTACGGGGTGCGTTGACTCCCCCGGTCAGGGACCGACTTCCAGGATGTCGAATTCGCTGATCTGGGTGGTCTTCCGCCAAGCCATGAGGATCGGCCCGAAATCCCGGTCGGTGCCCATGATGTGGTTGAATAGCCAGGATTTCAGGAATTTCAGCAGGTCTTCGTCCACCTGATCATCGCCGGCCAGGAAGGCTTCCCGGAGGGCTTCCAGCTGAATGGTGAATCGGGAATGCTGGTGACGGTGGTCGTCGAGGTCGGGGTACCCCGCCAGGCGCATGAGCCGTTCTTCATCGGCGAAATGCACGTCGACGTAGACCACCAGGAATTCGATGATCGAACCCAAATCGCCGGGACCCTGACCATGGACCAGGTCATAGAGCTGGTTGATGGTGGCCACCAGTTGCTGGTGCTGACCGTCGATACAGTCCCCGTCGATGACCATCTGTTCGGACCAGGGAAGAAACGGCATGGAACCCTCGGACGCAAAGCATACCCCACGTCTGGGGTTCCCCGCAAGGGGATGGTCCACGGTCTTGGGTCCTTTATTGTTCAGGACGTGACGTGAGGTGGCGAACCGGATTTCGCCCAACGGCTGTTATCGTC
>CANIXE010000183.1 GCA_947470885.1 Planctomycetota bacterium | reverse complement strand
GCTGAACCAACGTTATCGACGGATCACCCACCTGGTGAACGTCGATTTTTGGTTCAACCTCTTGTCTTCTCCGCGCCTCCGCGTCTCCGCGTGAAACCATCGCCGGATTTAGGCTCAACGGCGTTATTGAGGTTGATGGGTCAGAAAAATCCGGCCGGCGGCCAAAACCAAAAATTTCTGCGCAGCTGCCCCTCATGGTCCTCTACCACCGGGTAGCATCGGAACGGATTTCTATCTGATATCTTCCCAAGCCCCGGCTTTCCCGGGGGCGATGTACCGATCCACCCGGAGATTATCCAGGGCGGCTCCGGGTCGGGCCTCCAGGCGGATTCGGGAACGAGGGCTGCTCCGGGCACTCAGACCAGTAAGCGGTGGAAATGCCGGTCGGCCATCAACGAGGACCTCCAGCGCGTATTCCCGGGCGTCGATCACCACGTGGCGGGCCAGGCTGCTGGCAGATCTGGGCAGTGGGCCCTGGGCCAGGACCTCCTGACCGCGTCGGGCGATGGCGGATTGTTCGGTCAGGGCGAGGGTGATCCCCCCGGATTCCAGGTGGACGGCCAGTCCGTCTTGATCCACCCCCAGATGCACAGCCAGGCTCCCGCCGTGTTCCAAGTCAAAGGACAGGCGCAGGGGTCCAGTTCCGGATGCGGCTAATTCGACCTGGCAGGTTTCCGGACCCCGGGCGGTCAGTCGCCGATCGTCCAAGCTCCAGCGTCCCTGGAGCACCCGCAGGGCATTCGGCAACCGCTCGCCATTGAAATTCTCCGCGATGACGGATTCCCAGCCCCGGTGTTCGATGGCGGCCAGGCGCAATTCGGCTTCGTCGCGCTCGCGGATTGCCGCGACCACCGCTTGCCGTTCATTATGGGCGAGGGTGGCGGCGGCCACCGAGATTGCCACGACCAGGAAACTGGCGATCCCCACCAGGGTCCCCAGGAGACGTAGTCGGGCCCGGGTGCTCCGGCGGGCCTCCAGGGCCTCGCTGGCCTGATCGAGAAGGGTCTCAGCGGCCTCCGGGGATTCGTCCCGGACACCCTCGGCCAGGGCGCTGGCCAATTCCAGATCCCCCGTTCCCAGGGCATGCTGGGCGAAGGCCAGCCGGGCCTCGAATAATCCGATCCGGGCCTGGCGGTTGTCGGGCCAGAGGATGAGCGCCTGTTCATGACCCGCGATCGCCCGACTGAAATCGTCATGCCGGCCGGATGAGCGGGCTGTCGCCAGGTTCAGGGTCGCCCGCTGGGATAGGCGGCTGCTTTCCGCATGACCGAGATAATTCCTGAGAGCTGTTTGGAATTCTTTCACCCCTGGGTGGCGTTCCTCTGGCCTGGTCGCCAGGGCGCGGCGGGCAATCTCCCCCAGGTCGCCGTCCGGCAAATCCCGGGACAGCCGATTGGCGATGGCCAGGTCGAGGCATTCCCGGATGTCGCCACCCAGGTGGGGCGTTTCCCGGGTGAGGATCTCAAAAAGACAGCCGCCCAGCAGGTAGACATCGCTGGCGAAACCGATGCTGGTATGGTCCGCCCGGGCCATCTCTGGGGCCAAATAGGCGGGAGTCCCGCTGACAAACCGTTCTTCCGGCCCCCGACGGCGGATCTCTTCCACCCGGGTGGCCAGGCCCCAGTCCATGACCAGGACCTCACCGAATTCCCCGAGCATGATGTTGTCCGGCTTGAGATCGCCGTGGATTACTCCTTTGGCGTGGGCGAAGGCAATGCCATCGCAGACCTTGATGAGAATTTCCAGGTTTTCGGATTCCGTAAGCTGGTGGAGGCAAGCCCCCCAGACCCGGCCTTGGACCAGTTTCATGGCGAAGAACGGACGCCCTTCGGCGTCCTCGCCCAGATCATAGACCGGTATGATGTTGGGATGGTCGAGGCTGCTGGTGATCCGGGCCTCGGTGCGGAATCGCTGGCGATCTTCGGCGGTAACCCCGAATTCAGGGAGACGTTTGAGGGCCACCGTCCGGTCGAGGGCGAGTTGCCGGGCCGAGAAGACCTCACCCATGCCGCCCTGACCGAGTTGGCCCAGGAGTTGGTAATCCGTCCCTCGGGTCGGGGTGGTGCCTGGGCGTCCAAGCAGGCGGGGCCGGGGTGGTGGGGTGGGTCGGGGATTGGTCCGGGCGGGAACCCGGAGGGACTCTCGGATCGAGGCGGCGGGTGATGCCGCCAGCCAGCCGACCCGGCCACCTGTGCCATTGCCCAGGGCAGCGGGCTCAGGGATTTCAGCGGCTTCTGGCATCACGCCATGATCAGGTCCCAGATCCACCAAGTACCGGTCGCAAACCGGGCAGCGGGGATCGGTGACGCCGTCCCCTGCCGGCTCGACCATGCAGTGGAGGCACCAGCGCACCGGTCAGGATCCCCAGGCGACCGGTACCGGCAGTTCCGCAACGGTCGCTTTACCGGAGCAGGCCCGTTCCGCTTCCCGGGCAACGGCGGCCCAGGCCCTGGAGACGGTCTGCACCAGTTCCTGGACGAGGGTTGCCCAATGGCGGGCTTCGGCCTGGCGTACCGCAGGGGCCAGGTCGGATTCGCCATCATTTTGGATCGCTTTGGCCGCCGCGGCGCAGTCCCGGGCCCGGCGGAGGGAGGCGGTGGCCGCTTCCGCGGCAAAGGTGGCCCGGCGTAGGGCCGGATGGGGTGCCACCCGTAGGCGAATCGTCTGGCGGATGGTGACCCGGGCCAGGTCTTCGGCGGGGATGGCGGGTGCCACCCGGTCGCGGATCACCACCAACAGGTGGAAAATTTCCGAGACCTGGGCCTCGGCATAGCGGATGATGGAATCCAGGGTCCTGCCATCGAACTGATCCATGGGCCTCCCTTGACCTTCAGGTCCTAGAACGTTGTCCGGGGGACGACCGAACCCGGAAAGCCTTACCGGGTGGGATCGATCATGGCCTTGTGGCCAATCGGTACCAAGAATCAAGGGCATCACGTTGATCTTTCGCAACTGACTTGGAGCAAAGGGTCAACTTCAATGGTATGAATCAACGCAAGGAGAGGTGGTTTTGCCTGGGAATGCCGGGCACCAGCCCGGCTCGCATGCTGCCTGGGCTGGTGCCCGGCACTTCCAGGGCGTTACTCAACGCCCTGGAGTCTACATCCTCAGGGTGTCGGAAACAGTTCGCTGCGGTGGGCGCGGGCGTAAGCCAGACGGGTGGCGGCGGATCGGGTGGCGATCTCGGTCAAGTAGCGTTGCTGCACAGCGGCGTAGGGGTCGTCGTCGTTGCCGGGATCGACGATCCCCAGCGCGTCCTCCAGCGCCTGTGCCGGGCCTGACAGCTCCAGAGCTCTGTAGGCGGCCGCCATCTGTTTGAAGGTGGGCATGACTGGGCTCAACTCGGGAGCGCGTTCGAGCATAAGCGCATGGCGCAGGCCGAAGATGCGCAACTGGGCTTCGCCACTTCCGACGATCCACAGGTGGCTGGCGGGCGGGCTGAGGACGGTCGATGCCGCGCGCGGGCTTTTGTCGGCGGCGAAGAGACGGCGCAGGCATTCCAGTTCTACCCGTTCGAGCAGGTGTTGGTCGGGGAGCTTCTTCAGTTCCGCAGCCGACAACGCTGGGATGTCGGGCGGCGGGTGCAGGATACCGCCACCGAGAAGCTTGGGGTACCATAATGCAAAGCCCCAGACCGCCGCGGTCAGGAGCAGGCAGCCGATGACGATGGGGCGAAGGTTCCTTGAACGTTCAGTCGCAGGAATTTGAATAACCTGGGTACACTCGCTGGTCCGCCGCCGTTCTGCGGAGGCAGTCGGCTCTGGAGAGGAGGCCTCGGGGCGGCGATCGCTGGACTGGGTTTGCACCGCTGTCGCGGCGTCAACGATCGGCAATCGGTCGCTCGTGCGTCGACGCTCGGCCTGAATTTTGGCTACGGCCTGTTGGCGGTCGCTGGTGGTGCGCAGGATGCGGTCGCTGGGACGAGATGCGGTCTTCTCCAGGGCATCCGCCTCGGGAACCACGTGTCGAACTTCGCTGGTGGTGCGGTTGATGGGATCATAAAGCCGGTCCCCGGCCCGTGCCCGCCCCCGGCGCACCAAGTCGCGCAATTCGTCAGGGGTGAAAGGACCCTCATTGCCGGTGGCCAGGACCAGGTGATAGGCGTCGGACGGAGTCATGGGGTACCTGCGCAGACCCGGTTGTTGGGGGGATAAGGGGGCATGGCGGACGTCCGATGAGTGGGTTTCCGTTCATCAGGAAGTTAAGAACCGGGGGTGGTTTACTAGGTCGATGCGGCCAGGAACAGACCGCCGATGACGATGGTGCCCTGGTTCACTTCGTGTCCCACATGGAGGTGACGGTCGGATTGGTGTAGGTATCGGTTGCGGCGTTGTAGGAGCTGGTGACGCCCAATCGGGTGGCGGAATACAGACTGGCATAATCGCCTGGGCCGGCAGCTTGCACCGGCGAGGCGTGGCCGTCCACCCACAGTACCATGCACTGGGTATTATTGCGGTGGCGAGGATAGACGATTAATGAGGAGCCTGCACCAGCATTCCCAAGCATCGCGCCGCCGAGGTTTTGATCAAACCATGAGGGTATCTGATTGTTGCGCGAATCCGCCGCCAGAATGGTCTCGGGTTTATTGGCCACTTCGGAGAGCCTGAACGGTCCGCGGTTCGTACCTCTTCCTCCCAGTATCTGTATATTGTAGCCGTGACTAACGAACAGATCCCAGATAAGAACACCACTGAAAAAGCTGGTCGCTTTCCATTTGTCCTCTGGACACATGAAAACATTGGCGACATCCCTGATGTTGGCGGCATTGAAGGCGGCCAACCCACCAGTGGTGGGTATTTCTAGCAGATTCCTGTTATAGTCTCCCCAGGATGCCCCCGGTCCCGGCGGTAGGAAGGCACCCTCGTTATTTTCAACATAGATTGAAAATATGAGGCCCAGCTGGCGCATACGATTGGCGCAATCGGTGGTCTTGGCGGCAGCTTTGACCAGGCCGACCGCCGGTAACAGCATGGCTGTCATGATGGCGATGATTGTCATCACCACCATCAGTTCGATCAGGGTGAAGCCGCGGCAGTGCCGTTGAGGGAATAGCTGATGGTGCGTATGTTGCGACGGTTGAATCAATGAGTATGGCGTCATACGATAAATGTCTCTCTTTTGTTGGTGAGCACCAGTGGCGTTTAGCACCAGCCCGGCTCGCATGCAGCCCGGGTTGGTGCCCGGCGTTCCCAGGACGTTGCTAAACTCCATTGGGTTTTACCTAGAAAAATGTTGAGAATGGCCACTGTTCACATTTTGGGCTTCTGAAAATTCCGGCCGGCGCACGTTCTATGGGTCCATAGGAATCCTGCCTGTAGGGTGGTTGCATCACCCCAGGACCCCGAAAGTGATAGTCCCAT
>CANIXE010000182.1 GCA_947470885.1 Planctomycetota bacterium | reverse complement strand
GCCCGCGAGGATCGAGCTGACACCCGCCAAGTGCACGCCCATGATCCACATGTCCTGGCCGGGATTACTGCCGGCACCAACGATGGACAGCGGGGGATAGGCCGTCCAACCGCTGGCCGCCGCACCGCCCTGGACAAAGAAGCTGGCCATCATCAGCACGGCGCTGGGGAGGAGCAGCCAAAAGCCGAAGGCATTCATCTTCGGGAAAGCCATGTCCCGGGCGCCGATCATCAGGGGCACGATGTAGTTGGCGAAGGCCACCAGACCGGGGATGATCACGAAAAAGATCATCACCGAGGCGTGCATGGTGAGGATCTGGTTGTAGAGATGCCGATTCTCGCTGTACAGGTTGAACGGCAGTTCCGTACCCGCCAGCTGGGCGGCCTGGACGGCCTCCCACACCGCGCCGGGGGTGGCCAGCTGCACCCGGATCAGGCCGGCCAAGGCTCCGCCAAACAAACCCATGATAAGCACCAGCCAGAAATACATCAGGCCGATCTTCTTGTGGTCGACGGTGGTCAACCAGTCCATGACGCCGGTATAGCGTTTGAACTGCGGCTGGGCGGTGGCTGCGGACATAGGGTGTTTCGCGTCGTCGTGGGAAGGGTTGGACGGGAAGGCCGGGTGCCTGGGACTCAATGGACCGCGGCGAGGAGCTTGTCGACCAGGGCCAGGCGGCTCTTGCCCAATTCGACCACCTGGGCCGGCTTGAGCTTCTCTTGATGCAGGCGCGCAACCGAGCTGTAATTGGAGGCGATCCAGAAGCGCAGGGCCAGACGGCGATCCGGGGAATCACCCTTTTCCAGGTACTTGGCCACCAGCTGGGTCACAGTTTCTTGATTGCCCTGGGCGGCGGGACTCAGCTCGTTCCACAGTTTCACGGTGTCGTTGCGGTGGCGCTGGAGGGTCCGGTAGAGCGTGAACTGCTCCGGGGTGACGACCACCGAGGAGATGAACATGATGCCATGTCCCTGGCCGCAGAGCTCGGCGCACTGGCCCTTAAACACGCCAAGGGTGTCAGGGGTGAACCAGGTGTTGGTGTAGCGACCGATGATCGCGTCCTTCTTCACCCCGAACGCGGGGATCCACCAGGCGTGGTTCACGTCGTTGGAGGTGATGTTGAGGATGACCGCCCGGCCGTTTTCCAGGACCAGGGGTTCCTGTCCGCCGGCAACATCCTGGCCGATGGAGATACCATCCTGCTGGTACTTGTAGTCCCAAGCGAAGGACTTGCCCCGGACTTCGACGATCAAAGCCCGTTCCTTGTCGGCGGGGGGCAGCTCCATCTTCCACAACAGATTCCAGGCCGGAACCACAACCGCGAGAAGGGCCAGACAGGGAATAGCGGTCCAGATGATCTCCAGGGTGTGATTGCCCATGAAGGTCGCCGGCTTGCGTCCATCCTTCCGGTCCCGGAAGCGGAAGATGATGTAGAGCAACATCAGTTCCGGCAGGATCAGGAACGGCAGGTAGATCGAAATGTTGAAGTTGTTGTTCGCCGAGACTTCCCGGGCGATGTCGCTGGCCGGACTCGTGAAGGCGTTGGTCATTCCATGGACGGCCTGACCCTGGGCATCCAGGGCGAAGATGTCGGGATTGAACAGGCTGACCAGATCATCCACCGAAGTGGGGACGGGTGCCGCCGGAGCGTGGTCCGCGGCGGTCACCAGGGCAGGGACCAGCACCAACAGCAGCAGAAGGAGGGTTTGGCGGAGATTCACTTCACAGCTCCGGAGGCGAAGGGCGTGGCACGCAGACGGTCCCACACGGCGTTGATGGTCGAAGCGGAGGCGAGGCTGAACACCGGGTCGGCGCTACCAGCACCATCTTCACGGATGAGGACGGCCAAAGCGAGGTCCCGATCCCCCTGGGCGACCGCGGCGCGCAGCCGGGCGCCACGCCCGGACTGGGTGCTGGCCAAAACCCCGAGCCGGGCGAACAGCGGAGCCTGGGCGGCATCCGCGCCATCGGCAGCCCGACGGATCCAGTCCTGGACCTCGTCCCGGCCCTTGTTCGCCCCAGCGCTCCAACCCGCCATCAGGGGATGGAGGAGCTCCGGTTCGGCCACCATCCGGGGATCTACGTCAGCCGTCGCTCCACCAGCAGCACCAGGAGCGGGGATTTTAGCTTCCACGTCGGCCTTGTCCTTGGCGACGAAGGCAGGATTCCCCGTCTTCATCCAGGCTTCCCGGACGAAATGGACCACGGCCCAGCGGTCGGCCGGGCTGAGATTGCGGAACGCGGGCATGCCCGCGCCGTAACCTTCGCTCAACACCGAGTAAAAGCCCCAAGGTCCGCCGCCATTGGCATTCTTGAAGGCATCCTTCTTGAAGTTGCGCGGGGTCGGATTGATGTTGCTGGGATTAGTATCACCCGTCGCACCGTGGCAGGACGCACAGTTCTTGCCGTACAGGATCTCACCCTTGTCCACCACGGCCTGACCGTTGTCGGCCATCAGCTTGCGGTGATCGGGCTCGCCCTCGCCGGCCTTCGCCAGGACGATCTTCGGTTCCCCCTTCGCGTGCTGCTGTCCAACGCGGAACAGCTGGTAGAAGGTGGTGGCGAAGATCATCACCCCGATAAGGAGACCCACCGTCCACAGGAGCGGATGGGTGACCTCGGGACGTTGGGGCGCGTGTCCGTGGGCAGCGTCATGATCGGCGTGGTTGGACATGGCTTAGTGCTGATGTTCGGCGTTGATGGTGGCCACCAGGTCGGGATCACCCGCGGGGATCAGGCCGTGGCGCTTCCAGAAGTGGATGGCCAGGAGCAGATAACCACCGGCAAACCCCAGGATCACCGCCAACTCGGGGAGGAAGAAGGCAACGGGCCAACCATTGGGGAAAGCCGCTGGCAGGGTCACCCAGACCAATTCCAAGGCGGCACCGAGGAGGATGGCGACCCCGGCCAGATTAACGAAGGGCCGGTTGGTGCGGGTGCTCTGGCTAAGCAGGAGGAAGAACGGTACCACCAGGCGAAGACCGATTTCCGCGACGTACAGCCAGCCGTAACCGTGCTGGAAGCGCATCAGGAAAAACTGGGTTTCTTCATCGATGTTGGCAAAGGCGATGATCAGGTACTGGGCGAAGGTGATGTAGGCCCAGATGCAAGACCAGCCCATCAGCCAAGTACCCACGTCGTGGAGGGTGTGTTCACGGACGACCTGGGACAGATGACCGCGCCGGAGGGCATGGAGCACCAGGGCCAAAATGGCCAAGAACGCCTGGAGGGCACCGACGAAGCAGTAAATGCCCCACATCGCAGAGACGACCTGGACATTGAGGCTGAGAAGGAGATCCCAAGCAAATAGAGTGAAAGTGTAAGCAAGCACGGCGACGAACACCAGACTCCAGCGTAGGTGGGGCCGGTGGATGCTGGCCCCCGCGTCCTGGGCCAGGCTGGCGGAAATCAGGCGATCCCGAAGGAGAATCCACAGGGCGATGAAGATCGCCCCGGTGGCGGTCCAGCGGGCCGGGGTCATCCACAGGGCCTTGGCCTCGGTCTTGAAGAGGTGGTGATGTTCCGGGGTGCCGGCGAGGTTGTGCCAGTCATAGACGTACTTCGCCCCGAAGATGGCGAAGATGCCAAAAGCCACGAAGGCCAGGGGCAGACCGCTGGTCAGACCTTCCATCACCCGACGGATCGGCGTGGTCCAGCGGGCGCCGCAGATGCGGTGAATGGCGATGAAGAACATCGCCGCCAGGGACAGGGTCACCGGAACCATCAGCCCGGCCAGAAACGAGGACCAGGCGCGGTTCGCATCGGTGAGAACCAAGGCGATCCAGGCGAGCAGGCCCAGGACCATCAGTCCCGCCGCCAGACCCTTCAGCTTGGATCCGACACACGGCGGGACGACAGGCACGGAAGCCAAAGGATGGGAATGGGTCATGGGATCCATGGTATCAGTGGCCCTTGTGTCCGCCGGCGCCCTCAGCGCCAGGCTCACCCCAGGTGGGTCGGACATATTCCGGGATGGGTTCGGGCAGGGGCTGGAAGGCCGCCGCTGCATGGTGCGCATCCTCCGGCGTGCCCAGGGCGAGGATCGCCGCCAAGTCGGCGGCGCGCTGCTCCAGGATCGGCCGGTTCTCGGCCATGGCGGCCTTGGCGTGGGCATCCTCCGGGTTGGTCTTGAGCACCGACTCGGCATCGCCCACGACTTCTTCCACCGCCTTCTTCGCCAGGCTGGCCCGGGCCAGGGCCCGGACGTACGTCACCGTCGCCCAGCGTTCCAAGGGAGGGAGTTGGGCCTGGAATTGGGGCATGCGCCCATTCCGGCCCTGGCTGATGATATGGTAGATCTCGCCATCCGTCAGGTTGATGATATTCGCGCCGTTCACCGACGGGACACCGCTGAAGAACTTGGCCATGTTGCCGTGGGATGCATTGCCATCCCGGCCATGGCAGACGGCGCAGGTCACCTGGTAGCCCCGCTGACCGACCCGCAGGACCTCGGCAGTGGGGGTGAGGGGATTGACCAGGCGCTTGGCTGAGGCCCAGTCCGTGGGAGCCACGGCGTAGGGCACCAGGGCGCGGGACACGGTGCCCTCCACCGGAGGCATCATCACCGGCGACTGCTTGCCGCTGGGGCTGACCATCGCGGTCTGGCTCTCGTGGGCCGGGCTGTGGAACATATCCGGCAGAACTTCCAAACCACGCTCGGCCTTTTCATCGCCGCAGGAGGCCAGGGTCAGGACGGCCGCCGCCGCCAGGCTCATCGTCAGCTTACGCATGGGCGGTCTCCGCCGGAGCGGTCTTTTCCAAGGGAATGAACTGGGGCTCGCCGCTGGCATCCACCGCGCTGATGGGCGCCATGGGCAGGGCACCGTGCTCGGCGAAGAACGCAGTCAGGCGTTCCGCGCTGGCGTCCTGGGTCGAGATGGCGAGGACGAAGTGGTCGTCGGTGCTGCGGGGATCCGGCAGGGACAGGTAGGGATCGGGCACCAGACGGGTGGTCTGGGCCGCCAGGGCCATGTTCACCAGGGCACCGAACAGCAGTCCGGTTTCCAGGGTCGGAACAACCCACAGGGGCCAGGACGAGAACGGCCTGCCGGAATAGGTAATGGGCCAATCCTCCACCATCAGGTGGTACTGCATGCCAAAGCACAGGACGAACCCGATGAGGATCACGCTAAACACCGGCCGGCCGATCCAGCTGCGGGTCAGGCCGAGGGCCGGATCCAAACCATGGATCGCGTAGGGCGTCCAGGTCTGAATCGTGGTCCAGCCCTGGCTGCGGGCAGCGGCGATGGCCTTGAGGAGGGAACCTTCATCCCAAAAGGCGCCGCCGACGTAGGGCTTGGTCCCCGCCGGGCCGGTGGCGTCGGGGGGGCCCAGGAGCAGGACCTTGGGGTCCGTGGGGAGATC
>CANIXE010000181.1 GCA_947470885.1 Planctomycetota bacterium | reverse complement strand
GTCGATCCAGGCATCGGGGGCGTGGGGCAGGACTTCGCGTTTGAAATAGGCTTCGACATCTTCACTCAGGGGCACGTTTTCGCTGTCCCGCAGGTCGGCGTTGGCCACCGGCTTGCCTTTGTTGGCGCCCTTACTTCCAACCACCGCTTCCCCTGCCTCGTCGCGCTCGGGGCGCTCGATGGTGATGGTGCGGTAACCGAAGTCCGTGTTCTTAAAGATGCGGCTGATGGGCACGCCAGCGCGGGATTCTTCGCGGAAATCTCCGAACAGCTTGGTGATGTCCTCGATATGGGCCGGGCTCAGCACCTTGCGTTTGCTGCCCAGGCTTTTCCGCATTTTCTGCCACATGCCGCTGGCGTCGATGAGCTGGACCTTGCCCTTGCGGGCGGCCGGCTTGCGGTTGCTGACGATCCAGACGTAGGTGCTGATGCCGGTATTGTAGAACATGTCCGTGGGCAGACCGATGATGGCCTCCACCAGGTCGTTCTCCAGGACGTAGCGGCGGATCTCGCTTTCGCCGGAACCAGCCCCACCGGTGAACAGGGGCGAACCGTTGAGGACGATGCCGAAGCGGCTGCCGCCCTCGGCGATGGGACGCATCTTGCTGATGAGGTGCAGGAGGAAGAGCAGCGAGCCGTCACTGACCCGGGGCAGGCCTGGGCCGAAGCGACCGTTGTAGCCCAACTTGTCGGCCTCGGCGCGGATCTCCTTTTCGATCTTCTTCCATTCCACGCCGAAGGGCGGATTGGACAGCATGTAGTCGAAGTGTTTGCCGGGCAGGCCGTCGTTGGAGAGCGTGTTGCCGAAGCAAATGTTGCCGATGTCCTGGCCCTTGATGAGCATGTCCGCCTTGCAGATGGCGTAGGATTCGGGGTTCAGCTCTTGCCCGTACATCACCAGGCGGGCGTTGGGATTGTGGCTGGCCAGGTGTTCGCCGGCGACGGACAGCATGCCGCCGGTGCCGGCGGTGGGGTCGTACAACGAGCGCACCACCCCGGGTTTGGTCAGGGCCTGGTCGTCCTCGATGAACAGCAAGTTGACCATCAGCCGGATGACTTCCCGGGGCGTGAAGTGTTCACCGGCGGTTTCGTTGGACAGTTCGGCGAACTTGCGGATCAGCTCTTCGAACACCGCGCCCATCTGGGCATTGCTGACCACCTCGGGGTGGAGGTCGATGTTCGCAAACTTTTCGGTCACCAGGTACAGCAGGTTAGCTTTTGCTAGCCGGTCGATCTGGGTGTGGATCTCGAAACTATCGAAGATGTCCCGCACCGCCGGGGAAAACGCCTGGATGTACGAGCGCAGGTTTTCGCCGATGTGGTCCTGGTCCCCCATCAGGCGCTTCAGATCCAGGGGCGAGGTGTTGAAAAACAACTGGCCGGACGCCTTGAGCAGGAAGGGTTCGGGGTTCAGCCCGGCCGCGGTCCGCTTGGCCAACTCGGCCAGGACGGCCTCCTTGGTTGGCTCCAGCACGCAGTCGAGGCGGCGGAGGACGGTGAAGGGCAGGATGACCTTGGCGTAGTCGGACTGCTTGTAGTCGCCCCGCAGCAGGTCGGCCACGGACCAGATGAAGGCGGACAGGCTTTGGTCGGCGGGTTTAGTCGCCGGGGCCGGGGGAGCGAAGGCGGGCATGGCAGGTTGGGGGCGCGGCCGGGGCGCGGGCGCAGGGGAAGACGCCGCCGGCGGCTGGGGGATGGTTGGGGCAGCAAACAGGGTCTGCTGGGTGCCCGTGGACCGCCGGACAGTACCCCCCCTGCCCTGGCCCTTGAGCAGGGTGCCGTTGGCCACCAGGGCATCCTTGACGGCGGCGTACCGGGCCTCGTCCCAGCCCAGGGCGTCACGCAGGGCGCCGTTACCAATCGTCGAACCATCGATGGGGACACGGGATAGGAGGAGGTCGGGGTCAAGGTTGGTTGGCACGTCGGCAAGGTAGCCCGCCATCCAAGTTGTGCGAGCCAGTATAAACCTGTCGAGAAATGGCCTATCGTCCTGCCTGGTAACGAGCCAACTGCCTCTCCAGGCTGTCGATCAGCGCCACAATCACGGGCGGTGTGTGGGTCAACCACGCCAGATGGATGAAATGGGCACGATCCTGCCCCTTCAGAGCCCATGCATCGGCCCACGGCTCGATCCTTGCCGGATCAATGGCCCGGCGTTTGGCAGCGGAAACGCTGCTGACACCCAAGCCAACCAGTTTACCAAATGCCCGTACGCTCAGACCGCGCTGCCGAAGCAACGCGTCGAAGTAGTCGCCAAAGGGCGTCTGGGGCCGAGATGCCATCGTATCATGGTATCAGTCCAATCTGCCCCTTGTCTGAGCAACCTGGATTGCTCATCCTGTTGAGCGATAGAGAATTGAACAGGCGAGAGGTCATCTAACCGGAGCGTTGCTATGAAGGACAGTGAAATCGGAGCTGTCATCATCGCTATTGCCGCACCGGTGGCCATCGTTGGCCTGATCATCTACTATTTCATCCATAAGAAGCCCCCTGTCCAAGACCTTCCGGCGGGACCTACCACTGAGACCGCAACCTCTGCCGCGCCCCCAGAAGCAGCGCTGAAGGGTTCATCGCCTGGGTACTCATGTGAGGATGGCGTCAGTCAGGCTCTGGGTGGAATCGGTTTTCAGATCGACCGTGGTCACCGGCGAGGCCGGGGGCATCATGTTCCAGGCGGGCCTGTGCGCCGCGCGGGCCGAACCCTGACCTGGGAGTGATCCGGCGACGGCGCATTCCCATTGCCCGGCAAGGCTTCCGGGTCTCTGGCGTCTGTGACGCCGGAGGCCCCTTGTTTTCCATATACCACCGCTGGCCTTCCCTGGGCAGGTCGGCTCATAGGTTCTCGCCCATCCCATGAACGCCCTCAAGCTCGTCCTGCTGTTCGCCATCGCCGCGCTGCTCTTGGCCTTCGTCGTCGACCGCTGGCGGGAGCCCCAACAACTGGGCGCGGTGAACAAGGCCGTGGAGCGACTGGCCGAGGCAACCCGGGCCCAGACCGAAGAACTGCGGGCGTTGCGCCAGGAGCTGTCCCGGCGGCCCGCGATCACTGCTCCGGTGGCCGCCGGGACAGCGACAACGACCACGCCCCCAGCAGCGGATGCCGCCCGGGACGGCAATCCCAAGTTGGGGGTGAACTTCCTACGACCCTACGATACCAGCTATTACCACCCAGAATGGCAGGGCGGCACCCGCCGTACGTTCAGCACCAGCCCCAAGGGCATCAACCCCCTCATCGACAATTCGGCGGTGGGCCACGACATCCAATCCCTGTGCAACGACAGCCTGTGCGATAATCCCGCCAAGGCTCCCGAGGAATGGCAAGAGAGCCTGGCCACCTCGGTGGTCATCAGCGACGACTACAAAACCTACACCTTCACCCTGCGTCCGGGGGTGAAGTGGCAGCGACCGGTATGCGTCGCCAAACCGGAGTTCGCCTGGCTAAACAAGGACGTGGAACTGACCAGCGCCGACTTCAAGTTCGCCCTGGACCTGATCCTCGATCCCGCCGTGGAGTGCCCGCAACTGCGGAACTACTACGAGGATATTGCCGGGGTGGAGACCCCCGACCCCAGGACCCTGGTGGTGCGCTGGAAAACCAAGGTCTTTACCAGCCTGTCGGCAACCCTGGGCCTGTCACCCCTGCCCCGGCACATCTACGGGGCCAACCGGGACGGCTCGCCCATCCCCAAGGACAAGTTGGCGGTGACCTTCAACCGCCACTGGTTCGATGAATTCAACGGCGTGTGCGGCGTGGGGGCCTACCGCATGGAGGAATATGTGCAGGACAAGGTGGCCCGCTTCCGGCGCAATCCCGACTATTGGGGCGTCCCGGGCAGCCACTTCGACCAAGTGGAATGGATCCTCGATATCAAACAGCCGGATCCCCAGCTGATTGCCTTCAAAAACGGCCAGGTCCACGCCCATGGCCTCAGCCCACTGCAATACAAGGCCGAAGTTCTGGATCACCATGAACCGCGTTTTGCCGCCCTGGATCCCGCCAATCCCAAAGCCGGGCGCACCGGCGAACTAGGCTGGGAGCGGGTGAAAGGCTTGGTCTTCAGCTACCTGGGCTGGAACATGCGCCGGCCCCTGTTCGCCGACAAACGGGTCCGCCAGGCGATGAGTCTGGCCTTTCCCAAGGAGCGGATCATCCGCGATGTGTTCATGGGCTTGGGCCTCCCCGCCAACGGGAGCATTCATCCCGACAGTCAGTACTGCAACAAGGACCTGATTCCCTGGGCCTACGATCCCGCCCTGGCCAAGACGCTGCTCGCCGACGCCGGCTGGAAGGACAGCGATGGCGACGGAATCCTCGACCGGAAGATTGACGGCAAAAAAACTGATTTTTCCTTCGAAATCAAATATTACGCCAACAGCCCGGAGTGGGACAACACCCTGGCGATCTACAAAGCCGCGCTGAAGGAACTGGGCATTTCCCTGGCCCCCAAGCCCTACGAATTCAAGGAACTGATTCGGATCTACGAAGACCGTGACTTCGACGGCGTCGTCGGCGCCTGGCAGATGGATTTTGACATCGATTTCTACCAGCTCTGGCACAGCTCCCAGGTGGACGTCCAGGGTGGTAGCAACCACTGTGGCCTGAAGAACGCCCGGATTGATGAACTGGCCGTTAAGTTACGCAACACCTTCGAGGTCCCGGCACGGATCGCCATCGCCCGGGAGATCCAGGCGATCCTCCACGAAGAACAACCCTACACGTTTTTCCGCAGCGGCGAAGGTATTTTCACCTGGCAGAACATCCCGCCGAAGGGCGTGCCCCTGGAACCGGGACGTTGGCTGGAGGGCGTGACCAAGGGCCTGGATGAACTGCATCCCCTGAAGAATCGCTCCCCCGTCTTCTGGCATCTGCGCCAGTGAGCAGGCGCAGAATGCTCGGGGATGGAGGGCCGTCAGGGCCGGAACGGAGCGTGGGCGCAGCCCCTGCTTCAACAAGTACCTGGGGCGGCAAAGCCGACCCTTCCGGCGAAGCCGGAACCCCAGCGAAGCTGGAGAGGTACGTAGAAAGCAGAAGGGGACCCTGGGCGTGACCGCCTACCTGATTCGCCGCCTGCTGCTGATGATCCCGACGTTCATCGGGATTTTGATCATCAATTTCGGGGTGATGCGGCTGCAGGGGACGACCTTGACCGAAGCGCTATCGGAAGGCGCGGGCAAAAATGGCGCCAGCGACACCACCGGGGCCGGCGAACGCAAGGCCCATGGTGCCTCCCGTCGCTATGAAAACTACCTGGACCGCTTCCGCCGCACAGGCAATGACCTGCCGGCCCTGGTGAATCTCCGGGGCTTCTGGACCAAGGAGGGGGTGGTGGCCGACCTGCGCTACGCCGCCCCGGATTCCCCCGCCCGGGACAGCGC